>CAZHPL010000071.1:0-12609 GCA_964534495.1 uncultured Lishizhenia sp. | reverse complement strand
CAATAAAAAAGCTTTCATGAAATGAATTTGAAATGGATTCAATTAGTCTGCGTTTGTTCCGTCAACTACGTCAAATTCATTGGTGTACACATATTCTTTACCACCAAATTTGATTTTTACGGTTTCAACTTTTCCTTTTAAAATACCTGCCTCTGGGTTTTCTTCGGCGATTATTTCTGTACCGTCAACAGTTATCGTGACATCTTTTCCAGCTTTAAAATAGTAGTCTGCGTCGTTGATTGCATGCTTGTAACTATCAAATTTATATTTCTTGCCATCGATTGAAATTTCACCTTTTTTGGTGTCAACATTGTAATAGAAAAGCGTTTTTCCATCTTTCAAAAAGATAGCAGTCGCCATACTTCCAGGATACTTCAATGCATCCATTTTTAATTCACTTGCCTCATCAGCTTCCTCATCAGTTGTTGATTTATCGTCGGCTACCTTTGTAGTGTCCACCTTGATTTCTTCTTTTTCTTTTGTTGTTTCAGTTGAATTAGAGGTGTTACAAGCAGCTAAAAGCAATAAACTGCAAGCTAGTGAAAATAGTGTTTTTTTCATGGTAAAAAGTTTAATTATTTAACGGTTGGATCGGAAGCAAAATATTGTGCAATGTAGTAACGTCCTTTGTCGAAAATGATTCCGAAACCTGTATACAAGTAATTTCCATCAATGTTTCGACGTGGGCTATCTGTAGGACAGGTCCAAGCGTTCATGATTTCATTCACGTTTCCAGTACCTGTAACAAGTATATGTAGTTCAACTCGAACATTATTCCCTAATTTATCGCGAATGATTTTAGCTCTACCGCCATAATCTCCATAGGTCATTCCTTTTTTATCATACATGTCTTTACTCAATCCTGCTGCTGCATCGACAAGTTCTTGACGGATTTCAAATGGTTTTAAACCTAGTTTTTTGCGATGCTCATTTTCAGCATTGAACAGTTTTTCTGCTAATTGCTGTGCTGGAATGAATTCTAAATCATGCGCATAGTATTGCGCGATATAAAACTTATCGTTTGAATTTTTGTCTTGAAGAATGTAAACACCAACCAGGTCATATTTGTCAAACGCACCACCGCCATCCTTTTTATCGTTGAGCCAAGCATTCCAGATTTCTTGTGCAGAAGTGACGTTTTCAACTGACATCATATTAAATTCTGGGTGACTGTCTATTCCGAGTTCTTCTCTGATTTTATTTTGTCTGGAAGGATATTCACCCCAAGTAAAACCACCTTTCACCTGCATCTCGTTGCAATGTTCTTTACTTTGTTGCACTAGTATCGGAACTGATTTGAACGGTTTTAATCCCTTTTTTTCGCGCTCTGCATTTTCAATAGCTAAAAAGTCCGCAGCTAATTTTTGAGTGTCTTTTAAGGTTGGCTTCCATTTGTCGGTCACGTTTAAGCTGGGGTCAACTTTCGGTAAAGGCAATTTCAATGCGGCTATTTTAGTATTCGTTTCAGTGCCAATTTTCAGTCCCCATTTGATAAAAAATGGCCGTAAATCATTTCCAGATAAAGTACTAGAAGCCAATATAAAACGATCGATTTTGTCCTGATCAGTACCTCCATCACTTGGGTTTTCACGGAAATACCGATGAATATTCTGTATCAATTGCCAACCATAAGCTTCTTTCAGTTGCCAAAACATATACATTTTGGTAAATAAGGGGTTATTATCGGTTTTTTGATGGTTATTGTAATCTTTGTCGGGTAGAGCCAAGTAACGTTGAATGTTTTCAGCTAATGTCATACCTTGTGTAGCACTATTGGGTTTATTAAGCGGACCAGGTTGTTCGAATTTTTCCTGAACATAGAGTGAAAAAATATTTACTGAAATCTCACCAATTGCGCCCCATCTCCAAGACGGCTGTTGGTTCGTGTGACCCGTTTCATGCCAAATACCCCAACCTTTTGCAAGTAATTTTGGATCGGTCAATTCAGTGAAATTGTCACGCAACATTCCAATTTGATAACCAGTAGCATACATGTAATAGCCATCGCCATTTTTCTTGTATGTGTCCACATTATAGTGCATTCGCAAGCGAGTAGGGCTGTGCTCTTTAGATGTTCCGTAAAAGCCAGCACATTCATTTTCCCAATCAATCACTTTGTGAATGGTGTCAAAAGTATTGTTTAAATTTTTGATTGGATTACGTGCGTAGTCTTCGTATGGAATCGTGACAATAACTTTTGAAGATGCAAATTGAACATAATCTGCTTTTTGAATACTATCGAATTGCTGTTGAAATTGTTTGGCTGAAGTTTGACCATGGTAATAAAAAGGAATTGGAGTTCCACCGTCAACGGTTACTTTGATCGAGGCAGGATTCGCATCAAAACCTGTTTTTTTGACAAATGTGATAAAAAGTAAGCCTTCATTTTTTGAGTAAATACTGTTTCTACCAACCTTCAAATCACCTTCATGTTGCTTATTTCTACTTCCCCATAATGGTTTAAATCCAATTAAAAAGCGAGCTTTATAATTAACAGTATCAAAAGCTGAGACGTTTATTGCAAAACTGTAACTTCCGGGAATATTTAGTCCTGTTGGTTGGTAATCAGCTAAAGCCATTCGTTGGGTTCGCTTGGCTTCGTTCATTGCCTCGGTTAATGAAAAAAATGTATATTCTTTTTTGACATTATCAAACGATTGTGCTTTCAAAACATTCGAAAAGAAAAAAGCGAAAACAAACAAGTAATAAACGTTTGTCTTTTTCATAGAAGTAGTTTTACAGGTTAATTTTCCGTGAATTCCAAGTGATAAAGCCTTTCGCTTAGTAGTCTGGACAATCTTGAACGGCAACATTTTTTAGAATCAATTTTGCGCCATTTAATGTAATGGTCACAACTGGAATTTTACCATAAATACAATCTCCTCCGCTACTGTTATCCGTTACGGTCATATTTGGAGCATTAACCGTTACACCTTCACCTTTAAGAATGTAACCATCTTTTTTGCCTTTTTTACCTTGGTTATTCACGAAAGTATAATCCGTCAATTTGTACGTTTTTCCATCTAAATTGATTTCACCAGTTTTGGTTTTTTGGTTGTAGTAAAACCAGGTTGATTCTTGAGTAGAAAAGGTCACTTGTCCTAAATTTCCGCTGTTTTCAAGTGGTGCAATTTTTAAGGTTGGCACTTCCACTGTGCGACTGCACGAAATTTTACCAGCGAATTTTTTATCAACGATGATGATGCAAGTGTTTGAGGAAGTGTAGGTAAGCGCCTCTCCATATTTAACAGAATAAGTCAGATTTAAATTGCCACCTGTTTTTGTGAAGCTTTTTATGTTGAACTCAGCGATTCTATTGGAATCAGGCTCTTGTAATGCAACAACGAATTGTTTGGAAAAGTCGATTGGAGTAGGTTTTCCTTCTTCTCCCATTGTTGTTGCCATTCCAAAAAATTGTTCAAAAATGCCCCGTGAATCAAACATGTGTTGATTTCCAGCAAACTTGATATCGTTTCTTTTGAAATAATTTTTTGCTAATTCATACTCAACCTTAATTTTCTCAACTGGTTTTGCAGGTGTAGTCTTAGTAGAAGTAGTTGGTTTACTAGTTGTACTTGTCTTGGTGGTGCTTGTTTTTGTGGTACTTGTTTTTGCGGGAGTTGTTTTAGTGCCTTTCGTTTGTGCAAAAGTGAATGCCGATAAAAGCAAAAATGAGCTAACAATTAACTTTTTTTTCATAGCGTTGAGATTAGATTTATGGAACAATATCAATATAAACAAAGATAAATGACTGTTCAGTTTAATACAATGTTTGTGCATAAAAATTATGCCCATTGTTGTAAATTAATTGTTTTCCCAAATTTTTTGGATACAATTGAACGTATTTAAATCGTAGCGTTTCAAATCCGCTCGATTAAAAGGGAAATAATCATTTTTTCCAAAATAGGCTTCGGACATTTCTGCAAAAAACTCAGCCTCATTGGTTAGCGCGTAATGTTTCAGATTTGCGCCATTAATATATGGCACGCTTTCATATTTTTTACTGGTAACCGCCTCTTTAAAACAAGCGGTTATAAGCGTTTTTTGACTTTCGGGTAAGAAGTCATGGAAGGCATGCGCTAATTCATGCAATAAAATGTATGGTTGATCTTTTACTTGCCAATTGATGAAATTTTCAATGTTTTTGATTTCAACTGATTTTTCCATTTCAGCTGTGTAACCGTTTTCGAGCAACCAATTTTTATTCGGGTGATACCAAACCGCGCCATCGTTTAGTTTTTTGTATTCAATCCAAATGGGGATCTTTTCAAAAAAAGAAAACGCTTTTGCCGGAACAACTTTTTGCATTTTTGTAATTTGCTTTGACAAAGTATCCAAAACTTTCGTTAGACGCTCGGTATTTTCTAGTTTATCGGGAACAATTATTTTAAAGTTTTGAACCCAGTGGGTGTTAAGTTTAGTAGGTGTTTTTGTGTCTGTTTCTTGGGTAGATTTAAGTTCTTGAATCGACCACAATTGATTTAAATTCGTTGCGGTTTTTGCTTGTAAACGAAGTTGATTTTTGCCACCAATGCTAACTGCTGTTAATACCTTTTCCGTTCCCAACCAACTGCTCGAAAGGTAATATTTACCAGAACTGTGCTTTTCGAATTTCCAAAATTGACCAGAGTAATTTCCTATTTGCGAAAGAATTAGTTTGTCGTCCGAAGCATCATTGACAACATCCAATACTTTTACTTGACCTTGCCATTGACAGGATAGATAGTAAAAGTTGTTTGATTTAAGTGTGAACTTCCAATTTTGACCGGAAACATTCGCTATTTTGGCCAGTTGTAATTGATTATTTTTTCCATCATTAATAATGTCAATCGCTTCTCCGTTGTTTGCAATGATACGGTAGTAATTATCAGAAAAAGACTGACTAAAAACAAAACTGCTGCTGATGAAAAGAATCAAAAGCAGCAGTGAGAATCGATTAATAGAATTCGATTTCAATTGTTCATTTTTTAATTAATGCCCACCATTTGCTGGGGCAGTTTCAGTTGCTTTGGGAGCTAAATCAGCTGGTTTAGCAGTTACCTCTCCTTTAATGGTTAGAACGATATTAGCTTGCTCAGGGATATTTGTTGTCAGCGTAACCGTTTTTGTAAATGGCCCCACTCTATTTGTGTCATAACGCACATCAATAGATGATTTTTGACTGGGAAGAATAGGTTCTTTCGGCCAAGAAGGAACTGTACACCCACAACTTCCTTGTGCATTTGAAATAATTAATGGTTCTTTTCCTGTGTTTTCGAAAGTAAACTTACGAAGTGGTTCAGCTCCTTGTTCAATCTTACCATAGTCTATGGTTGTTGTATCAAATTTAATTATGGCTTGTGCGTGAACGCTCAATTTTCCAACAAAAAGGAATGCTGCAAAAAGAAATAGTGATGTTAATTTAGTTTTCATTTTTTATCTATTTATAAATTAATTATTTCCTGTTTCCAAAATTGATTTTGGTGCTGATGGTGTCATAGATGGTACATCTTTTACTTCACCATAAATCTTTAAAACAGTAGTGGCTCCTGATTTTGCATTGGTGGTTAATGTAACATTTTTTGAAAAGGCACCTACGCGCTGCGTGTCATATTTTACTGAGATAACACCTGTCCCTTTTTTCTCAATTGGTTCTTTTGGCCAAGTTGGAACGGTACATCCACAGCTTCCTTTTGCATTACTAATAATCAATGGTTGGTCTCCAGTATTTGTGAATTTAAACTCTCTTATACCATTAGCACCTTTGTCGATTTTTCCATAGTTAATTTCAAGTGTGTCAAATTTTATTTCTTGAGCATTCACATTCAATTTTCCAATAAAAAGAAATGCGGCAAATAGGAAAAGGGAAGTTAATTTTGTTTTCATTTTTCTTAGTCTTGAAATTATTTATTTCGGTTAAAATCGCCCTTTCCAGCATCAGGAATTGGGTTTGCTTCAGGTTTCACTTCACCAAAAATTTTCAATTGTATAGTTGTCTCTGAAGTTGCATTTGTAGTCAAAGTAACGTATTTTGTGAAAGCACCAACGCGCTGCGTGTCGTATTTGACACTAATTACTCCTTTTTCTCCAGGCATAATTGGTTCTTTTGGCCAAGTTGGAACCGTACATCCACAACTCCCTTGAGCATTGCTAATAATTAAAGGAGCACTACCAGTATTCGTAAATTTGAACTCTCTAACGCCGTTAGCGCCTTTTTCAATTGATCCATAATCAATATCCTTCTTTTCAAATTTGATGTCTTGAGCAAAAGCAGAAATTTTTCCAACAAAAAGGAATGCTGCAAAAAGGAAAAGGGAGGTTAATTTAGTTTTCATTTTTATTAATTATTAAATTATTTATTTCCGTTAAACAAAGGCTTTGGTGACTCAGGTGTTGGTGCATCTTCTGGCTTAACGACTCCAAAAATTTTCAATTTTGTAGATGTGTTTGATGTTGCATTTGTTGTCAACGTAACATATTTAGTGAAAGCACCAACGCGTTGCGTGTCGTAATTAACTTTAATAACATTTGATTGACCCGGCATAATGGGTTCTTTGGGCCATGTTGGTACTGTACATCCACAACTACCTTGAGCATTACTAATAATTAATGGTGCACTTCCAGTATTCGTAAATTTGAACTCTCTAACGCCATTAGCACCTTTTTCAATTGATCCATAATTGATTTCAAGCGTTTCAAATTCGATGTCTTGTGCAAAAGCGGTGATTTTTCCAACAAAAAGGAAAGCTGCAAAAAGGAAAAGAGAAGTTAATTTAGTTTTCATTTTTCTTGTTCTTTGAAATTATTTATTTTGATTAAATAAGGACTTTGGTGCTTCAGGTGTTGGTGCAGCTTCAGGTTTCACTTCACCATAAATTTTCAATTGCGTAGTTGTATTTGATTTTGCATTTGTTGTCAAAGTAACATACTTAGTGAAAGCACCAACGCGTTGTGTATCATATTTAACTTTAATAACATTTGATTGACCTGGCATGATCGGTTCTTTAGGGTACGTAGGAACGGTACATCCACAACTACCTTGTGCATTTTCAATAATAAGTGGAGCACTTCCAGTATTTGTAAATTTAAACTCTCTTACGCCATTAGCACCTTTTTCAATATTTCCATAATTGATTTCAAGTGTTTCAAATTTGATATCTTGTGCAAAAGCAGTGATTTTTCCAACAAAAAGGAATGCTGCAAAAAGGAAAAGAGAAGTTAATTTAGTTTTCATTTTTCGTTTATTTATTTGATTATTATTTCACAACAATGGTTACCGTGAATTTCTGATCACCGTAGTCAAAATTTAATTTTGTTTTACCAGCTTTTATAGCTTTGAATGTAAAAGTATGGTCTTGGTTTCCTCCATCACAGTCTTTACAACTTGGGTTACTGTAAGATTCAGTTGGCTTAGACACAATTTTTGTATCTGAATTTGTTAATGTCCAAATAAAACGACATCCAACACATTCTTTTTCGAATAGCACATTAAAACTTTGAGATTTTTTTACTGTAATTGTTTTTCCGTTGTCCGCACTTTTAATTGTGATTGCTTTTTTACCAGTTTGTGCAAAAAGACTTGAAGCTGATAATAAAACAAACATCAAAGCGGCAAATAAATTTTTTGTTTTCATGTTTAATGGATATATATTGTTTTCTTATTGGTTTAGTGTTGTGTGTTCTGACTTTAATTTTGTATCAAAATATCATTGATAAACTAAATGACTTTTTGTAATTGATGTAGAAAAAATTATTTCACAACAATGGTTACGCTGAAATGTTGGTCACCGTAATCAAAATTCAGCTTTGTTTTTCCAGCTTTCAATGCCTTGAATGTAAAAGTATGGTCTTGGTTTCCACCTACACAATCTTTACAGCTTGAATTGTCGTGTGATTCAGTTGGCTTTGAAACGATCTTCTCATCGAAGTTAGTCAATGTCCAAATGTATCTACAACCAACGCATTCGTTTTCAAACACAACATTAAAACTTTTAGCTTTTTTTACAGTAATCGTTTTTCCATTGTCCGCACTCTTAATTGTTAGGGGTTTCTTAGTCGTTTGAGCAAATACACTAGTTGCAGATAACAACACAAACATCAAAGCGGCAAATAAATTTTTAGTTTTCATAAAGTATAAGTTTAAATTAGGTTGCATAAATGTAAAAAAAACTTTCCTACAAACTTCAATAAATAAAGTCTTGTTTTTGACTGTTTAACAAAACAATAACTTTTTTGATAATTGCTCAATTGAAAGAATCGTGCCAAAAGTTTAAAAGATTGCTTTATTCATCTATTACATTCGAAATTTTTCTTGTTCTTTTAAAAGCAAATGGCTGTATTAGCTGACCAAAGTAAGTTGATGAAAATTCTTCTTTGATTCCAAATTCATTTGGCTCGTGGTTTGGACAAACATGTGTTTTGAATAAAATATCCAGCAATGGTGATATGTTCGCATAATTACCTCGATCTCTTTCTTTGTCATGATGCCAATGGTGTAATTCAGGTGAACCAATAATGTACTTCAAGAATCCGATATTGACTCTAACATTGGAGTGAATGTATATAGCCCAAATTCCTCGAAACAGTATGAAAAAATACAAAACGTTTAAATCAAAACCAAGAAGTATAGCAGGCAGGTTAATTACTCCAATTGTATAAATGGAGTCTAGCGGGTGTTCACGATGTGAGGCAAGCCAATCCAAGGTCTCAGCTGAATGGTGAATTTTGTGAAATTGCCATAAAAAATCGACTTTATGTTGTAAGCGATGTGCCCAATAAACCAACAAATCACTTGATATAATTACGATAAAACATTGTAACCAAAGGGGTAATGCATGGATTTTTGTTCGAAATGATAAATCGATATGAGTATTCAACCAACTTTCAAAATAATTCAATACAATAAACACTATACTTCCCCAAATTAAATACTGCCCAAAGAAATAGCAGACATCAAGAATCCATTTTTTTCTAAATATTCTCTGTTTGGGGTTTGCAGGAAAAGCTAATTCCAAAGGGATAAAAATAAGTGATAGAATTATGAAACTTGCAAAAGCTGAAATAACATACATCCAAATCATAGCTTACATTTTGGCTTTTTTGTTTTTAGCAGTATCAGTTAAAACAGTTGGCTTCTTAAAAGGATAGTTTTCGTTCTTGAAATAATCAATTTTTAGAGGGTCCGATATTATAATGGTTTTTGATGAAAACATTCTTAATTTATTCAAACTATAATTAGAAATAGAGACTTCTTCATTGAAAAAATTTGCTACACTTTCCATTTCCTTCGTTACTTTTTTCGCTCTCTTTTCTTGAGATTCACTTGTAGATGGGTTTTCTCCAGACACTATTTTATTTATCTTCTTTTCCTTTAATTTACTTGTAGATTGCATTTTTTGATTGTGCTCAATTTTTTTATTTTTCGAAGCCTGATTACTAAAATATCCTCCTTTATACAGAAATAAAATACTGACCCAAAAAAGAGCATTTACTACAGCAAACAATTTAAAATCGTCTTTTTTTTCATCAACATTGTTTTTCGAAATTTAGTAAAAAAATGGATACAAACTTCTGAAGACCATTCTTTCTAAGCTTCATCTTGACTTTACAACTATTGTTTTAACTTTGTTTCCAAATCAACACGTATGAAATTCGGAACAAAAGCCATTCACGCAGGCGTACACGCAGATCCTGCAACCGGTGCAATTATGACGCCCATTTATCAAACTTCAACGTATGTTCAAGAAGGGGTTGGAAACCACAAAGGATATGAATATTCACGTACTTTGAACCCAACTCGTCATGCATTAGAAAAAAACATTGCAGCAATTGAAAATGGACAATTTGGTGCTTGCTTTGGTTCTGGTTTGGCTGCCATTGATTGCGTTATCAAAATGTTGAATCCTGGTGATGAAGTCATTTCAACGAATGATTTGTATGGTGGTTCCTACCGTATTTTCAAGACAATTTTTGAGAAATATGGCATCAAATTTCATTTTGTTGACATGCAAACACCTTCCAATGTTGAAGCGCTTGTGACACCACAAACAAAATTGATTTGGGTGGAAACACCGACCAATCCTATGATGAACATCATCGATATCGAAGCCATGGCAACGATTGCTAAAAAAGCAGGGTCAATGTTGGCGGTTGATAATACCTTTGCAACGCCTTTTCTTCAGAATCCATTGGATTTAGGTGCAGATATCGTGATGCACTCGGTTACAAAATATTTAGGTGGACACTCGGATGTCGTAATGGGGGCACTTGTTACTTCCGATGAAGAAATAGCCAAGGAAATGTACCGTATCCAAAACTCATCGGGAGCTGTTACGGCACCTATGGATTCGTTTTTAGTTTTGAGAGGAATTAAAACACTTCATTTACGCATGCAACGTCATTGTGAAAATGGTGAGAAAGTGGCTCGTTTCCTCGTAAATCATCCAAAAAGTGATAAAGTGTACTGGCCAGGTTTTGAATCGCATCCGAATCATGAAGTGGCGAAAAAGCAAATGCGTGGTTTTGGTGGAATGATTTCTTTTACTCTTAAAGGTAATGTGTTGGAAGACGCTCTAGAAGTTGTTAAAAAAGTGGACATTTTTGCGCTTGCTGAGTCGTTGGGTGGAGTTGAATCGTTGATTGGGCATCCAGCAACTATGACACATGCTTCGATTCCAAAAGAAGTACGTGAATTAAGTGGTGTTGTAGATTCACTCATTCGTTTGAGTGTTGGAATTGAAGATGCAGAAGATTTAATCGCAGATTTGGAACAAGCTCTAGCTTAAATATAACTTACGATTGTGAAGCCGATTTGAATTTCATATCGGCTTTTTTTGTGCTAACGAATAATATCACTTAAAATTCAATGACGATTAGTGAGCAGATTGAAATGTTTGTTAAAACGATTTCAGAACCTAAAAAAGGGGAAGTTGAGTTAATTCATCAGTTAATTATCTCTTGTCTTCCGAATGCAAAACTGTGGTTTGATAATGGGATAAATGACGATAACAAGGTTGTAAATAATCCAACCATTGGTTACGGAAATTACACAATTCACTATGCGAATGGCACCACTAGGGATTTTTTTCAAGTTGGCTTGAGTACAAACAAAACTGGGATTTCCATTTATCTAATGGGGATTGAAGACAAACATTATTTAACTCAAAACTTTAGTTCAACGATAGGCAAAGCGAAAATCACAGGTTATTGTATTCGATTTACTTCAATTCAGAAAATAAATTTATCCGTATTGGAGGATGCAATCCGAAGTGGAATAAAGTTGAGTAGCCAATAAACAAAGTCTTTATCCTCTAAACTTTAAGGTCAAAAAACTCTATTTTTGCGCTATGATTCCATTTTCTCCACCCCGAATTGACCAACGCGTTTTAGATGAAGTAAACGAAGCTTTATTAAGTGGTTGGATAACGACCGGTCCCAAAACAAAATTGTTCGAAAAGCGCATTACAGCTTATTGTGGTTGTAAAACTACCGTTGCCGTAAACTCTTGGACAGCAGGAATGGAAATCGTTTTGCGCTGGTGGGGAATAGGTGAGGGTGATGAGGTGATTTTGCCCGTTTACACCTATTGTGCAAGTGCCAACGTGATTCTTCACACGGGAGCAAAAGCAGTTATGGTAGATATAAGTCAAGATGATTTTAATGTTTCAATTGCCAAAATCGAAGCAGCCATAACACCTAACACGAAAGCAATAATTCCAGTTGATATCGCTGGATTTCCGTGCGACTATGATGCGATTTATGCGTTAGTTGAAAGAAAAAAGAACTTGTTTCAACCTTCCAATGAAAAACAAGAGAAATTAGGAAGAATCCTTATTGCTGCTGATGCTGCGCATAGTTTTGGTGCAACTTATAATGGTAAAAAATCAGGTGCTTTAGCAGATATTACGTGTTTTTCTTTTCATGCCGTAAAAAATCTGACCACTGCAGAAGGAGGCGCTATGTGTTTCAACTTGCCTGATACTTTTGATCATGAGGCCATTTACAAAGAATTATGCATTAAGATTTTACACGGGCAATCGAAAGATGCATTGGCCAAAACACAAAAAGGTGCTTGGCGTTACGATGTAGTGGAACCAGGGTACAAGTGCAATATGACGGATTTGCAAGCTGCTATTGGTTTAGTGGAATTGGAACGTTATGCCGAAAATCTTTCCCGAAGAAAGTCCATTTTTGAGCAATACGATGCTGCTTTCGCAAACGAAAATTGGGCTATTTTACCCACCTACAAAGATGATTTTCGCGAGACTAGTTACCATTTGTATTTACTTCGAATCGCTAATGTAAGTGAAGAACAACGCGATGCCATCATACAAGAAATTTTCGAGCAGGATGTAGCCGTGAATGTACATTTCCAACCTTTGCCTTTGCTTTCTGCTTATAAAAATTTAGGGTATTCCATCGATCAATATCCTGAAGCATACTTGAAATACGCAGCAGAAATAACCTTGCCTGTTTACTTCAATCTCACCGACGAAAATGTTCAAACAGTTATTCAGGCAGTTCGATTTGCGGTCCATAAAGTTTTGTATTAGAGATTTAGACAATAGCGATTAGTGATTAGGTAATAGTAATTAGGCAATAGTGATTAGTAATTAGGGAATAGCAATCTTC
>CAZHPL010000070.1:0-12645 GCA_964534495.1 uncultured Lishizhenia sp. | reverse complement strand
ATGGATTTCCAGTAAATGGAGTAAGGAATTGATCTATTTTTAAATTGAATTGCTCGAAGAAAACAGAAGAAACAGAATCTGTATAATGCTGATTGCTATGAATTAAGCTCAACTCAAGATTAGGAAACTTTTCTAGTTCTTTCTTGAATTGAGTAACCTTAACAAAATTGGGTCTTGTCCCTACGAGCAAACAAATTTTAGGCATCTTGTTTTAACACATTGGTTTCTTTTAGCGAAATTCCGGCGAAAAACAATAAAAGGAGTATCGACCCAATCATCGAATAGGTTGCGCCGGTATTGTAGGAACTTGGCTCAAATTTCCACTCAATTTTATGTTTTCCAGCGGGGATAATCGCTCCTCTCAAAACATAATTAGCTCTAAATATCTTATCGGTCTTTTTACCATCAATGTAGCAATTCCATCCCTCAGGATACCAAATTTCACTAAAAACCGCTGGCAATTCTGACTTGGAATCAGAAGAATAGCTTAATGAATTCGTTCCGTATTTTGTCAATGAAATCTTATCAACCTCGGTTTTTGAATTCTTGTTCAAATTTTTGATGATCGCATTATTGTCCTTGGAATTAACAACAACACTAGTTCTTGAATTAAAACCTTTCATCGCCTTTATCTCTTCATTAGCATTTCCAACAATAATTGACTTTGAAACAAACCATGCATTGCCATTCACTTGGGTGTTTTCGATAGGAGATTTTGTTTTATCAAGAATGATGTACTTGGTGTTTAACATATTCAATATTGGCGTACTGTCAGCAATCGCAAGTTCTGAAATAGAAATAGTATCAAAAATAGCTTTGGCTTTTTCTTGATTATCAATTTTGACTGAATCTAAACCACGTAATTTTTGCATTTTTGCTTGACTAACAAGTCGATTTACTACTTGGATTTCATTTCCAATATAGAAATCAATTAGTTCCTGGTACCTTTTTAATTTAGCTCCGTGATATCCGCCAATACTTTTGTGGAAATAACTCGTGGAAGTCTCGTTGAAAGGATTATTAAAATTCAACACCCTAAAGTCTGAATTCAATCCAAGTGTACTAAATTCAGAAATGGATTTAAGACTATTTTGATCCTCAATTCCTGAATATAAGTAGTAGTCTTTCATTTTTGACTCAAAACTAACATTCAATCCTACAAAATTGGCAATTTTCGATTTTTCCTTTTCCAAGATTGCCAAGTCTGCTTTTTCAGGCAGGTAAGGAAGTCCAGCAACTGTTTTTTCCTCATAGCTCTCATAACCCATATCGCCTTCCTCATTGTTCAAGTAACGCTTACTTACATTCATTTGATCTGCAACAATTAATAGCCCTAGAATCCCAATAATTAGTTTTGAATTCACTTTAAAACGCAAGGTCGAAAGCAAAAGAAGTCCTGCGAATCCAAAGAAAAGAAACGAGCGAATAGCATCAGATCTAAAGATTGAAATACGTGTTTGAATTAAATCAGCTTTTATCCCATTTATGGCTGTAATTTGCGCTTGGTCTTTCGTTGAAGAAATAGCATCACTGAACTGCTTTATTTCCGTATCCTTAATAAAAGAACCTGAAATTGAAGGAGATAAAATTAAAAAGATAAAAATGGCTGAAACGCCAACAAATCCAAATAACCAAGCTTTTTTCGTACCAATTAACCCTTTCTTTTGAAGTAATTTGTCTACGAATATCAATGCTAAAGCTGGCGCAATAACCTGAAGTATAACCAGAATCATTTTAGAATCTCTGAATTTATTGTACATTGGAAAATTGTTCAAAAAGAAATCATTTACAGCATTTTCTTTTCCTACTAAAAACATAATTAGAATTCCCAAAACCAAAAAAGGCCATTTCAGGGAATCTTTAACGAAAATCAACCCGAGTAAAAACAAGCCAATGATGATCGCTCCCATGTATATTGCACCGCCACTAAAGCGCTGACCTCCCCAGTATTGACTACTTTGGGCTACTTGATCCGCATAATCAGATTCCATTGCTTCCATCGCACTTTCGTTATTTCCAATGTAGTCGTCTTTTCCTCCTTTTGCATTAGGAATGGCCACAGATAAAAATTCGCCTGGGCTGTAATTATATTCTAAAATGTAGTCTTTATTTAGGCCTTTTTGCGTCGAAACATCCTTCTTTTTTCCATCTGGTTCAATAGTTAAATCGGTTGTGCCTCTCGTGGTATATTTACTGTATTCGTAAGTAGTCATTAAATTACTGGCAGAGGGAGATATTGCCAAAATACCTGCTACTGAAAGTACTCCAACCACTTTTCCCAATTCTGCTATTTTCTTCTCAATGAGTAATCTTATAATTTCAGCCAGTGCTACAGCCCCCAACATGAGCACTAAATAGTAGGTGATTTGTAGGTGATTCGCTGTGAGATTTAATCCAAAACAAAGTGAAAAAATCGCCGCACCCAATAATTTTTTAGTTCTAAAAGCGAGAATTAAACCGCCTAAAGTTGGGGCCATGTATGCAACGGCATTCACTTTTGTCATATGTCCCGCCCCTATGTAAAGTAGGTTAAACGAGGATAAGCCACAAGCAAGTGCTCCAACCATACTCAACCATGGATTTATTCTCAAACACAATGCTAAGATGTAAAATCCAAGCATTGAAACAAACAGAACACCAACAGGGGTAGGCAAGCCTAGTTTCAAAAATCGGTCTACATAAGACAGTAAATTTTGATCGTGATTTACGGAAACTTGGTAGGCAGGCATTCCACCAAACATAGAATTTGTCCAAAGTGGATCGGCTTCATTCGCAATTCGGTAATCAATAATTTCCTTGGCCATTCCTTGAAATTGTTTAACATCACCTTGACGAAGTGAGTAACCATTGAATAAAGGACTAAAATAGATGGCAGAAATACCAATAAATAAAACTACAGCTATGAAATGTGGCGTTAATTTTTTAAGAATCTGCATAGAAATATTCAATAAAATTTGGTTGTGAAATTAGCCAGAATATTCGATAGTTATTCGAAATAGCTCGAATTAGTTGAATTTTAATAGATTGGTGTTAATTACTTTTTTTCACAATTTTATCCGGTCTGTATTTATGAATTAGATTTACTCAAATTTTAAATAAAAATATATGAAACAAGTCTTAGTTATTATTTTCTCTCTCTCTACTGTTTTTAGTTTTTCTCAACTTACCCAAACTGTTCGTGGTAAAGTCTTTGATGCCGAAACAAATTATCCCTTGGCAGGAGTTAGAGTTCAGATAATAACTGACGATACAAATGCCCGTTTTATTGGAGGTACAGATGCGAATGGTGAATTTACGCTTAAAAAAATCCCGGTAGGTAAGCACAGGTTAATTTCTAGGTTGAATTCTTATGAGCAAGGTTCAGTAATTATTGAGGTTAATTCAGGGAAAGAATTAATTCTGAATATTCCCCTGATGGAAATGATTGTAACCAAGGAGGAAATCGTAGTAACTGCTCGTAAAAAAGGCGAGGTTTTAAACGAAATGGCAGTACTTTCTGCACAACAATTCAGTGTTGAGGAAACGAATCGATATCCTGGTTCGCGAATGGATCCTGCGCGAATGGCTTCGAATTTCGCTGGAGTTCAGGGTTCAGATGATTCAAGGAATGACATTGTTGTTAGAGGCAATTCACCTCTTGGTGTAGTTTATCGCGTTGAAGGAATTGATATTCCTAACCCATCGCATTTTGCCGTTTCCGGAAGTACGGGTGGTCCAGTTTCAATTCTTAACAATAAGATTCTAGGTAATTCAGACTTTTTTATGAGTGCTTTTCCTGCTGAATATGGAAATAGTACTTCTGGGGTTTTTGACTTGAAATTGCGCAATGGAAACAATAATCAGCATGAATTTACTGGACAATTTGGTTTATTTGGAATTGAGGCGCTTGCCGAGGGACCACTGAGTAAAAATGGAAATTCAAGTTACCTTATAATGGGGAGATATTCTAGTTTAGCTTTGTTTCAAAAAATGGGAGTTACCATCGGAACCGATGCTGTTCCTGTATACGGTGATGGAGCGTTTAAATTTAATTGGAAGCTCAAAAACGGAGGTCAACTTTCGTGGTGGGGAATGGGAGGAAGAAGTAATATTGATTTATTGATTTCTGAACAAAAAGAGTATACTCAAGAATTTTATGGGGAAGGGGATCGCGATCAGTATTTTGGAACAAGTATGTATGTTTCGGGGTTAAATTATAAAAAATCGCTAAACGAAAAAACATATTTAACAGCTACATTAGCAGCTTCGCAAGAAGAACAACATGCACGTCATGAATACCTCCATAGAAGTTTGGAGATTACTGGTAGTGATACCACCATTAGAGTAGATAGTTCCTTTAATATGTTAGGATTTGATTTTCGAACCATGAAATTATCGGGATACATGGCTTTAAATCATAAAATCAACAAGCAGCATTTAATTAAAGCAGGAGTAAATTTTGACGTATTATCGTTTAATCTTTCTGATTCTGTCTTAGCTGATTTGGATGATCGAAACAGTTGGAAGACGAGATGGAATTACAATGGAATGGGTCTTTTGATTCAGCCATTTATACAATGGAAATGGAAAATGAGCGATAAAATGGATTTAACTGCCGGAGCGCACGCTCAATATTTTTCACTTAGTAATAGCTACAGTGCCTTTGAACCGCGATTGGGTTGGAAATACAGGATGAAGGGCGACCAAGCGATTTTTGCGGGTGCAGGTTTACATAGTCAGACGCAGCCGTATTACACCTATATGTATGATCCTAATAATGATGGTGTGGCACATAACCTGAAAATGGATTTTTCTCGAAGTTTACATTCTGGGTTGGGATATGAAAAGTCATTTGGCCCCGGATTGAATTTCAGAACTGAAGCCTATTATCAATATTTGTATAATCTTCCCATAAGCTCGGATCCAAATTCTTTCTCACTTGTTAACGCCGGAGGAGGGTTTTCGCGCGTATTTCCGAACGATACTTTGGTCAATAGTGGTAAAGGTATAAATTACGGTATTGAATTTACTTTGCAGAAGTATTTCAGCAAAAGTTTCTTTTTCATGATTTCAGCGAGTTTATACGATTCAAAATACCTTGCATCAGATGGAATTTGGAGAAATACTTCTTATAAAGGAGCGAATATTTCTAACAACATCGATTTATCCTATGTTTGGAATGTATTAGCAGGAAAAGAATTTAAAATTTCTAAGAATCAAATTATTGGTCTAGGAACAAAAATTACGCGAGCTGGTGGACGTCGTTATGGACTAGTAGACATTGCTCAGACGGAAGACTCAAAAGAAATTTTATTCCAAGATTCACTGTTTAATGATTTATCATTTGCAGATTATTTCAGGGTAGATTTAAAAATTAACTGGAGAATGAATACAAAGAAATTGACGCATGAATTTGGATTAGACTTAGTTAATTTATTGAATACTAAAAATCTATTGAGCTTGGCCTATGCTCCACGTTTAGATCCAAATGATACTTCAGCACCAATTGCTCAAAAACAACAATTAGGGAGATTACCGATCTTCTATTATAAAATTGATTTTAAGTTGGCTGGTAAAAAGGATTAACGCCAAACCGGACAACTATCGCATGAATTCGTTGGGCGTATGTAAAACAATGCGCCCAATACTATATTTCCTTCAAGGTAACCCAAACTTTGCTTCGCAAATGCTCTGTATTCAGATGACCGAGTTCGAACATTCATTTGACGAATGAAACCTGATGCCACGTTTGTTTGTAGGAATACATGTTTAAAAAATTCAAAACGCATTCCCGCGTGCCCAGAAACCCCGAGACCTGATAGTGAAACCGTAGAAACATCTTTTTTGCCTCCGAATGTAAAATCATTGAAGGACAATATTGCACCACCTGATATTCCAAGCAAATAACTCATTGTGAAATTATCTCTTCTATTCCTCACAATATTTCTAACATTTGTTAACTCTGCACGAATGTAATTCATCCCGTTTGAATTTTCGTAGTGAAATTCATTTTCGTTTGTGACAACAATTTGATCCGATATATTTCCTGACCAATTTTGATCGATGCCATTCGTGATTTGTCCATTCAATAAATATTCAGGGCCGTGAACCATGACGTATTTTAAATGATCGTAACCTATAGAAATATTCCAGTAATTTTTGAAGTTGTATCCGGCTCGAATGTTGAACTGTGGTACGGTGAATTTTGTTGGATTAAAATATTCATCGATTTTCGTGGATGGTCGATCTTTTGCTCTCACTCCTTTTAGAGAGAAATCATATCCAGCACCTGTAAAATGAATTGTACTTCTCGTATACCCGGAACGATTATATCCCCAATAAAGGAATCCAGTCCCTTTGGCCATTGAATTTTTAGCTTTCTTTCTTATTCCTAATACCTCCTCAGTTTCAAGAAATGAGAATGGCTTTTGAGCCTCCGCATCGTTGAATCCAATTAAAATTATGAAAGGCAAAAAAGAGACAAAGTGTTTCATCGGCTAATAAATTGAATCCATTCTTTTTGAGAAATTACTTTTTCAAGTTTAAAATGAGCTACTTTGTTCTTCGAATAAAATTCGATTAATCCAAAACCTTCTGCAAAAATTGATTCTCCCGTTGTGCTTATTGATTGTTCCTTTTTGTTAAAAATATTTATCATTGTTAATCTCCGAAAGTCTTCAAAAACAATCGCTTTTCGCTTTTCTTCCTCCAAAACTTGATAGTTGATATTCTCTTTTATCACTTTTCTTTTTAACTCATCCAAAATCACTGTAGAATCCAAGTGACCGGGATATTTAGAGGCAAACCAAATTTGTTCCTTATTATTTCTTGGAAGAATCTTGTTTTTTAATAGTATTGAAGATGTTTTGTGATTTTTTCTATCCACAACCATATGGTCAATGATGGTTAGAGAATCATAGTTGTAGTTCAACGCCTCTATGATTCTGCCATTTGAGGCATATTTTTCAACAACTATATGATGACCCTTTTGATCTTTGATTGCATAAATACGATGAAACTCTTCGTCTAAACCGTTCGCTATATTTCGGTAGCAATAAATTCTTGGAGTGCTGTCATAGGGATAAAAATAATTGACATAAGGATGATTTGACTTTGCTTGATCAACTCCGTTGTTTTTTGATTTGCAGGAGAAAATTAATAGTAGTAATCCTATGTAAACGACGGTTCTCATTTAGTCATTTTTAGAAATGCAACTTCTTGCTCTGTTAAGTGGCGATACATTCCGCGAGGTAAATCTTTTTTTGTTAAACTGGCAAACTGAACACGGTCTAGTCTGACAACTTTATATCCTAAAGCTTCAAAGAGTCTTCTGACAATTCTATTTTTACCTGAATGAAGTTCAACTCCAGCTTCATGGTCAGTGCCTCCGTCAACATAATTTGCTTTGTCGCATTGCGTTTTGCCATCTTCTAAGATTACTCCGCTAAGTAATTTTTCTAAGTCCTCTTTTTTAATGGGTTTGTCCGTTTCAACGTGGTAAATTTTTCGTGCCTGGTAACGAGGATGAGTCAGTTTTTTTGCCATGTCGCCGTCATTCGTGAAAAGCAATAAACCTGTAGTTTCACGGTCTAATCTTCCTACTGGATAAATTCGTTCTCTACATGCTTTTTTAACCAAAGACATCACTGTTTTTCTTCCTCGAGGATCATCCATAGTTGTGATAAATCCTTTTGGTTTATTAAGTAGAACATAGCGCTTTTTTTCAGCGTTGATTGTTTCCCCATCGTATTGTACAACATCATCAGGTTTAATTTTATAACCTAATTCCGTAATCACTTCTCCGTTAACTGTTACAACTCCTGTTTGAATCAAAATATCAGCTTCTCTGCGCGAACAAACGCCAGCATTTGATAGGTATTTGTTAAGCCGAATAGCATCTTCATTAAAAGAGGGAAGAGGATCTCCTTTTTTAACACGTTGTTTGAACTCAATGTATTTTCTTTTATCACGAGCATTTACATCTTTTTCTGAATCCTTATTTGTTTTAGGTTTTTCGGTAAAGGACTTGGAAGCAGATTTTTTAACTGCCGGTTTTCTCGATCCTTCTGGTTTGTTTTTTTTAATCATAGTTTGGTATATCGGTTAACAGTTATAAAAAGTAACCGTTCAAAATCGCAATTTCAGTGACAATATCGTTTTCGATATAAAAGAGAATTCTATATTCTGTAAAATCCTCAAAATTGACTTCTGTTTCGTTATATCTTTTATCAATATCAAAAACAAATTTCGTGGTTGAATAGGTCCAAGTTTCATCGTCATAAGTACGATGCATTTGATAGCTGTAAAAATTTTTATATAGGTTGAGAAGATCTGTTTTTGACATGCCAACTTTTGCTCCTTCCTTGGTTTTGTATTTTGGGTCTTTTGTTGCTATTCTCTGCAATTCCATTGATTTAACCTTTTCAACTTCTTTTTCCTGAAAAGTGATTTGAAAAACATTTCCTTTAACTGTAGCATTAAATTTTGCTTCAAAATCATCAATGGGTAAAGTAAATGTTGTGCCGCTCAATTTTTCAACCTCCTGAACGCTAGATCCTAGTTTTAGTTCACCGACCTTTTCATAGGAAATATCAAATTGACCAAAACTAAAAAGTGTAAAAGTTAGCGCCAAGAATGTAATAAATAAGTGTCTCATAGGATTAAATTATCATTTACAAAGATAGCCAAAAGACTTAACTTACCAATGTGGGTAAAATGCACCTTCCAAATGAGTTAATTCTGTTCTAAAAGTGTTGTGAATGATAGAGATTATATCAAATCGAGTTTCAAGTTTGATATTATTTAATTGAACATAGCGATTCGCAACTTGGATGATTTGTTTTTGTTTATTTCTTGTTACTGCTTTCCAGGGTTCGCCTATTTCTGCGGTTTTAACCTCAATAATAATTAATTGATTATCCTTTTTTGCGATGATATCAATTTCATTTTTTTTGAATCGGTAATTTCGTTCAATAATTTCAAAATCCTTTTTTCGGATGTAATCGCAAGCCATTTGCTCGCCCAAGGTACCTAATTCTACAGTGTTCATTCTTAAATTTACCAATTATTTTTAATCGTTCAACCAAAAGAAAGTTTAATTTTACCAAAAATTAGCCAATGAAATTTGCAACTAAAGCCATTCATGCAGGTGTGCAACCAGATCCAGCAACTGGAGCTATAATGACACCTATTTACCAAACTTCAACGTATGTTCAAGAAGGAGTTGGGAATCATAAGGGATATGAATATTCACGAACATTGAACCCAACTAGACATGCCTTGGAGCAAAATATTGCAGCCATCGAAAATGGAAAATATGGTGCTTGTTTTGGTTCTGGATTGGCAGCCATAGATTGTGTGATTAAAATGTTGAACCCGGGAGATGAGGTTATTTCAACAAATGACTTGTATGGTGGTTCTTACCGAATTTTCAAAACGATTTTTGAGAAGTACGGAATCAAATTTCACTTTGTGAATATGCAAAATCCTGCCGAGGTTGAGGCCTTGGTTACGGATAAAACTAAAATTATTTGGGTGGAAACACCAACGAATCCAATGATGAATATCGTGGATATCGAGGCAATGTCAATAATTGCTAAAAAATGTGGTGCTTGGCTCTGTGTAGATAATACGTTCGCAACTCCCTATTTACAAACACCATTGGATTTAGGAGCTGACATAGTGATGCATTCAGTTACAAAATATTTGGGTGGACACTCAGATGTCGTAATGGGAGCGTTGGTTACTTCAGATGATGAAATTGCTAAGGAAATGTATCGAATACAAAACTCTTCTGGAGCAGTAACTGGCCCAATGGATTCTTTTCTTGTTCTACGAGGTATAAAAACATTACATCTACGCGTTCAACGTCATTGTGAAAATGGTGAAAAGGTGGCAAATTTCTTAAAAAACCATCCAAAGATTGATAAAGTATATTGGCCTGGATTTGAATCGCATCCAAATCATGATGTGGCAAAAAAACAAATGCGTGGTTTCGGAGGAATGATTTCCTTCACACTAAAAGGAAATAAACTTGAAGATGCTTTAGAGATTGTTAAAAAGGTTCATCTATTTGCTTTGGCAGAATCGTTAGGTGGAGTTGAATCATTGATTGGTCATCCTGCAACAATGACACACGCATCTATTCCTAAAGAAATTAGAGAGCAAAGCGGAGTTGTAGATTCTTTGGTTCGCTTAAGCGTTGGAATCGAAGATGCCGATGATTTAATTCAAGATTTGGAGAAAGCACTTGCTTAAATTTCCTTGCTTACTTGCTTAAGTTCGTTGTAAAAATCTGTTCCAAATGCTCGAACGAGCGGTTCTTTCAAAAATTTGAACACCGGAACATTTAATTGTTCTCCGCAGCTACAAGCGGGTTTGCAAATCGCCCATTCTTCGTAGTTTATAGCTGTATAGTCGTTGAATTTTTTCAGGCGAATAGGGTAGAGGTGACACGAGATTGGTTTTTTAAAGTCGGTTACTCCTTCTTTATGCGCTTGTTCTATAGCACATTTGGCAATTCCATTTTCAAATTGTACAAAAACACATTCCTTTTCATTGACAAGAGAAGTTACAGGTTCGTCTTCCTCGTCTAAATAATAAACATCAGAATTCTCGATTACTTCAATCCCTTCTTGACGCATAAATGGTTTAATTTTCTCAAAGTCTTGTTGAATTATGCCTACCTCCTCCCAATTTAGTGGTGCACCCGCATCTCCTTCTACACAACAGGCTCCTTTGCATTGATTCAGGTCGCAAACAAATTTTTTTTCAAAAATTTGAGTAGAAATAATTTTATCCCCAAGTTCAATTAGCATAATTTCACAGTTTTCCGCTAAATTAAATCAATTTTATTTGGAAAATTCATTCAATCACTGTATATTTGCATCATAATTATTGATTACATGAACGAGGGGACGAAAGTCCCCTCTTTTATTACCCTATGATTGACAAGAAAAAAGTAATAAAATTGATTGAAGAACGCATGCAGGAATTGGATGCGAAACTTTATTTAGTAGATCTTTCAATTAGTTCTTCAAATGTTATTCATGTAACGATTGATAAAACGGAAGGACGTGTTTCTATCGAAGAATGTATTTCAGTTTCTCGAAATATCGAAAAGAATTTAGATCGTGAAAAGGAAGACTTTGAATTAAACGTCTCTTCTGCTGGACTGGATCGACCTCTGATACATTGGAATCAATACAGAAAGCACAGAGGAAAGCGTGTGAAAGTTACAACGACCGAAGGAAAAAAAGTTGAAGGTCAGTTGGTAGAAGTGGAAGAAGATTTTATAAAACTACAGAATGAGAAAGTTGAAAAAATCGAAGGAACCAAGAAAAAACAAAATATAGTGGAAGAAATTATTCTTCCTTTTAAACAAATAAAAGAAACAAAAATCGTAATATCGTTCAATTAAATTCAAGCTATGAATAATGCAGAATTAACCGACTCGTTTTTAGAGTTTAAAGAATTAAAAAACATTGATAAACAAACGATGCAGCACGTCTTGGAAGATGTGTTTCGTTCTATGTTCAAGAAAAAATTTAATACGGATAAACACATTGATATAATTGTGAATATCGATAAAGGTGACGTACAGATTTTCTTGAATAAAGAAATTGTTGATGATGGTGAGGTTGAGGATCCAAATACGGAGATTGCATATTCAGACGCGATAAAAATTGAGCCTGATTTTGAAATTGGTGAGGAAGTAACGGAGGAATTTAAATTTGCTGATTTCGGTAGAAGAAACATTCTTTCTTTGCGTCAAAACTTGATTTCTCGCATCATGGAGTTAGAGAAAGATAGTTTATATAAAGCTTACAAAGAAAGAGTTGGTGAGATTATCACAGGTGAAGTTTACCAAGTTTGGAAAAAAGAAATCCTAGTTATTGATGACGAAGGAAATGAGTTGATTTTACCAAAATCTGAACAAATCCCATCTGATTATTTCAAAAAAGGAGAAAATGTTCGTGCGGTTGTAGCAAAAGTTGACATGCGTAATTCTACCCCGGTTATTATTCTTTCTAGAACAGCACCTGAGTTCTTGGAGCGTTTGTTCGAATTAGAAGTTCCTGAAGTTTTTGACGGACTAATTACAATCAAACGTATTGTTCGTGAGCCAGGAGAAAGAGCAAAAGTTGCAGTAGAATCATACGACGATCGTGTTGACCCGGTTGGAGCTTGTGTTGGTATGAAAGGTTCTCGTATTCATGGTATTGTTCGTGAATTGCGCAATGAAAATATTGACGTAATCAACTTTACAGCGAACTCACAACTATTGATTCAGCGTGCTTTGTCGCCAGCTAAAATATCTTCAATAGAAATTTCTGAAGAAGAGAAGCGTGCAAAAGTTTACCTTAAGCCAGATCAAGTATCATTGGCTATTGGTAAAGGAGGAAATAACATTAAACTTGCTGGTAAGTTAAGCGGTTATGAGCTTGATGTTTACCGTGAAGGTGAAGTGGATGTAGAAGACGTAGATTTAGAAGAATTTGCTGACGAAATCGATAGCTGGATTATCGATGAATTGAAAGCAATTGGATGTGATACTGCGAAATCTGTGTTAGAAATTAGCCCAGAACAACTTGTACAAAGAACAGACTTGGAGCAAGAAACAATTGATGAAGTATTTAGAATTCTACGAGCTGAATTCGAATAAAT
>CAZHPL010000069.1:11347-12793 GCA_964534495.1 uncultured Lishizhenia sp. | reverse complement strand
GATTTAGTACTTGAACTCGAAGAAAAAGTACAGACTTCCAAGGAAGTCAAAGTGAGTGCAGCGCCTTTTCAAAGGAAAGCAGAGTCACCGAATTCTTTGAAAACACTGAGTGCAACGGAGGTGGAGCGCCTACCTGGCGCAAACCGCGATGTAAGTAAAGTGATTGCTGCGCTTCCGGGTGTTGCTTCTCGAGCTACCTTCCGAAATGACATTATTATTCGTGGTGGTTCGCCGGGAGAAAACAAATTTTATTTAGATGGAATTGAAGTGCCAAATATCAATCACTTTGCGACCCAGGGAAGCAGTGGTGGACCGGTTGGTTTGTTAAACGTTAACTTTATTCGTGAGGTAGATTTTTATTCAGGTGCATTTCCTGCTAATCGTGCAAATGGATTGAGCTCTGTTCTTGCTTTCAAACAAAAAGATGGTAATCCAGATAATTTGATTGTCAATTTTGCTTTGGGATCAAGTGATGCAGCCTTAACTTTTGACGGTCCTTTAGGGAAAAAAGCAGACTTCATTTTTTCAGCTAGACGATCGTATTTGCAATTCTTATTTACAGCATTGAAGTTGCCGATTTTACCGACCTACAATGATTTTCAATATAAGGTTAACGTTAAAATCAACGACAAAAACAAACTGACTTTTATTGGTTTAGGAGCAATTGACCAATTTCAGTTGAACCAAAAAGTGAATGAAAAAGTCACGGATTCCTCTCAAATTGAATACAATAGCTATATCATCAATAATTTACCGATCCAAAACCAATGGAATTATACTGTTGGTGTAAATTGGTTGCATTATTCGAAAAATTCCTACCAGAATTTAGTACTAAGTAGAAACATGTTGAACAATTCTTCTTATCGATACAAAGATTTGATTGAAACACCACAAAATTTATTATTGAATTACAAATCATTTGAGGCAGAGAATAAATTGCGTTTTGAGCACACGTACAACAAAAATGGTTGGCGCGTAAATGCAGGTTTGGGGTATGAATTAGCGCATTATTACAATTCAACTTTCAACAAGATTACTTACATGGGAATGCCGTATACGATTGATTATCAGTCGGATTTGTATTTACATAAAATGTCTGCATTCGGACAAGTGAGTCGAGCTTTTTTCAATGAGCGCTTGCATGTTTCAGCGGGTTTACGAACAGATATTAATTCCTATTCAAAAAGCATGATGAATCCCTTGGATCAATTGTCTCCAATGTTTTCAGCAAGTTATCGCTTGAATGAACAATGGGCAATTAATGCTAATATTGCGCGCTATCATCAACTTCCGGCGTACACCATCTTAGGGTATCGCGATGCGACAGGTGTTTTGAAAAATAAAGAAAATGAATTGAAATACATCAGTGCGGATCATTTTGTGTTGGGTGGTGAATTCTTAACAAAGAAAAGCTCTCGATTCACATTGGAAGGTTTTTACAAAAGC
>CAZHPL010000069.1:0-11337 GCA_964534495.1 uncultured Lishizhenia sp. | reverse complement strand
TTAAAGATTCCATAAGTTTGGCTAACATAGGTTCTGATTTTGGAGTGGTTGGAAATGAAGAAGTTAAATCCATTTAAACAGGTCGTTCTTACGGTTTTGAGTTTTTATATCAGCAGAAATTATACAAAGGATTTTACGCGATTTTGGCTTACACCTTTGTACGCTCTGAATTTAAAAACAGAAATGATGTGTATTTGCCTACTTCTTGGGACAGTAGAAATATTGTTTCGTTTACAGGCGGTAAAATCTTCAAAAAAGGTTGGCAATTTGGTTTCAGATGGTTGTATTCAGGAGGTTCACCTTACACGCCGTATGACATTGCAACTTCCAGTTTAAAAGCGAATTGGGATATTAATGGACAAGGTTTACTTGATTTTTCACAATTGAATACTAAACGTGAAGCGGCATTTCATCAGTTAAATGTGCGTGTTGACAAGAAAATTTTCTTGGACAAATTCTCGATGAATTTCTACTTGGATATTCAGAATTTGTATGGTTATAAAACGAAAGTAGCCCCGATTTTATTGGTTGAAAAAGACAGCAATGGAAACCCAATTGTTGACCCGAACGACCCAACGCGTTACAAAACAAAATTAATCGATCGTACTTCAGGAATTGTACAACCTACAATTGGAATAATCATCGAATTTACAGCAAAGAAAAGTAAAGTAGTAACAACGAAATAATTACTTAATATTTGCTTCCCATTTTTTTAGAAATTCACTGAGTTCTTTGGATTCAGTGAATTTTTTTTGGCTGTATTCGATGAATGAAGGTTGTTCGAAAAACAGTTTTTCCATGCGTTTACGGTATGCAAAAATCAATTCTTCCTTAGGTAAATGCGATTGCGGATGTTCTGTGAATTCATTTTCCCAACCTTTTAAAAATGAGCTAACAGAGGTTTTGTACATATCCTGCCATTTTTTGTCATGGTCGTATTGATTCACCCATTTCTCCGGCATTTGCTGTCTGTTTACAACCGCAGAGTCTTGTTTTGCAGCAAGTTCTTTGTTTAAATCCCGCAAATTGATAATCAAATAGCGGTCGTCATTGGGAGTATTTTTGGAGACTTTCGGTTTGCTTTCGTTTTTTATCGGCTGAATTTTCTCGTCAGTTGAAGCAAGGTCCATGTTTGTGTCGGTTTCAGATGCCTTTTTTAACTGAACTTCTTCTGGTTTATTTTTCTTCGGCTTTATTTCAGGAGGTGTTGATGTACAGGCTACAAAAACAGGGACCAAACTGTATAGAAAATAGTGATTTTTCATAGCGTTAAAAGTATTTAAAATCAATTGGTTACACGAATCAAATCCGCCACTTGCCTAATAGCATTTCTCGATGCTTTTAAACGAACCAACATGATCCAATCGTGAAAATACTTGGGGTAAATGTGATAATTGAAAGGAATTTGCTCTGCATCCATGCGTTTTTTAAACTTTTCACAATCAACAATCAAAATATCGTGCGAACCGACAAATAAACTCACTTTTGGTAATCCTTTGTAATTTCCATTAATGGGACTGACATGGTAATCTGTTGAAGGTAAATTGCCAGACCACGCTTTTCCGATTTTCACCAAATCAGGTTTGTTTAACGTTGGATCTTTTTTCTCAATAGTGGCAATTTCAGGGTTGGACAAAGCGATATCAAACCAAGGAGCAATCAATATCAATTGACTCGGTTGAACCACTTTTTTTTCGCTGTTTTCTTCGCAAAAAGCCATTGCTAATCCACCACCCGCTGAGTCGCCCATGAGAATCAAATTTTCAGGTTTACTATTTTTCAAAAGTTCGTCATACAAATTTCGAACCATCTTAAATCCATCGCTATACGTTTGTTTAGGCGTAAGCGGATAATCGGGAACGATAAAAGTAGCTTTCGTTTGTCGTACTAGTTCTGCTACGAAATTCCAATGTTGACGGTAGATACTGTACATATAAGCGCCACCGTGAAGAAATAAAACCGTTTTTTCTGATTCTTTGTCTTTTGGTTTAAAAATTACCAATTGTCGTTCCTCAAAGCTTGTTACTTCAATCTTAAATTCTTTAAAATAGTGACTTGGGATTTTTGCAGGAGCATCGACATAATTTTGTTCCAATTTTTTTTCTCCATTTCCATGCTTCAAAAAGGTATGAGCAAAACCTTTCAAAAAGTGAACGGTGAGCGTCGGTTTTTTAGGATAAACGTAGCGAATATTGCTTTGCGAAAAAAGTGTATTAGAAAGTAAAAAGGTAAAAACAAAAAGTAAGCGCATGGAATAATTTTTCATCTAAAGGTAAAGGTTTTTAGTAATAGCAGAGGCGCATTTTGAAAAAGGAAGTAATTTCGTGACATGTTTGTGAAAGACAATACACTCGCCTTAGCGAAAGTCTATTTTTTTGAACGTTTACCACAGTTTTCTGAAAGTGAATTGCGTTCAATGTGGTGGCAAATCATCTGTAAAAGATTCAATTGGCGAAAAGAAGATTTGCTTTTGAATGCGCAGACACGACTTTCAGAATCGGATTTATTGTATGTTCGTTCTTACGTGAAACGCTTGCAGGAAAACGAACCCTTTCAGCATATTTTAGGTGAAACTACGTTTTTTGATTTGACAATAAAATGCTCACCTGCTGCCTTGATTCCACGACCTGAAACGGAAGAATTACTTGCTTGGATTACAGAAGAAAAATCGCTTGAAAGTGCAGTAGATATCTGCTCAGGTTCGGGTTGCATTGCCTTGGGAATCAAGTCCTTTTTCAAGGATTCGAAAGTAACAGGAGTTGAACTTTCAGAAGACGCGATTGAATTGTCCAAAGAAAATGCAAAAGGCAATCAATTGGACGTTAACTTCCTGAAGGGCGACGCATTAAATCTTTCGGACTCGGTTTGGAATACTTTTTCAGATGTTTCGCTTGTAGTTTCGAATCCGCCTTATATTCCTTTAAACGAGAAAGCGGAAATGGATAAAAATGTACTGGATTTTGAACCGCATTTAGCCTTATTTGTTCCTGATAATCAAGCCATCATTTTCTACGAGAAAATAGCAGCAATAGCGAATCTTATATTGAAAAAGGAGGGAACTTTGTACTTTGAATTACATCCTGATTTTCAGGTTGAAGTGAGCGAAATGTTAAGTAAAAAAGGCTTTGTTTCTATTGAAATCCGGCAAGATTTACAAGGGAAAAATCGAATGTTAAAAGCTGTAAAGCTGTAAAAGCTCATTTTTACGTCGATATTTTCAAATTGTCGACTTTTTCAACTTATTTCCGTTTAAAACTTCGTCAAAGGCTTGTTTTTTAGTCGGGTTCATTTCCTAAATTCGTTTGTTGCTAAAAGTGTCTATACATGGCAGAAAATCAATATACGGAAGATAATATACGTTCCCTCGATTGGAAAGAACACATTCGTTTGCGTCCGGGAATGTACATTGGGAAATTGGGCGATGGCTCAGCGGCTGATGACGGAATCTACATTCTTGTAAAGGAAGTTGTGGATAACTGTATCGATGAATTTGTCATGGGAAATGGCAAGAAAGTCGACATCAAAGTCAAAGATGGAAAAGTTACCGTGCGAGATTATGGACGAGGTATTCCGCTTGGAAAAGTAGTGGAAGTAGTTTCCAAAATGAACACGGGTGGAAAATATGACTCAAAAGCCTTTAAGAAATCCGTTGGTTTGAATGGTGTCGGAACCAAAGCTGTTAACGCCCTTGCTTCCTATTTCATGGTCTATGCGGTACGCGAGGGAGAAAAGAAAATGGCTACTTTTTCAAAGGGAGAATTGGTTGAAGATTTTCCAATTGAAAAAACGGATGAAGTGAATGGTACGTATGTTGAATTCATTCCTGATGATACGATATTCAAGAAATTCGCCTTCAAAACGCCGTACTTAGATAAAATGATGTGGAATTACTGCTACTTGAATCGGCAACTTTCCATTTATTTCAACGGTACGAAATACCAATCCAAAGATGGTCTGAAAGATTTGTTGGAAAACAATATGGACGGTGATCCTTTGTATCCAATTATTCACTTAGAAGACGAAGATATTGAAGTAGCATTCACACACGGTCGCACTTACGGAGAAGATTATTATTCATTTGTAAACGGTCAACATACGACACAAGGAGGAACGCATGCAAGTGCTTTTCGTGAGTCGGTGGCAAAAGTGATTCGCGATTTCTACAATAAGAATTACGAGGCTTCAGATATTCGTCAATCCATTGTGGCTGCGATATCTGTGAAAGTTATTGAACCTGTTTTTGAATCGCAAACTAAGACAAAACTCGGTTCACAGGAAATTGAGCCAGGAGGTAAGTCCATGCGTGCTTTTGTAAACGACTTTTTGAAGGATAAGTTAGACAATTACTTACACAGAAATCCAGAGGTTGCTGAAACGATTGAGAAAAAAATCAAACAATCGGAACGTGAACGTAAAGAATTGTCGGGCATTCGCAAATTGGCGCGCGAACGTTCCAAAAAGGCGAATCTGCACAACAAAAAATTAAGAGATTGCCGTTTGCATTTAACGGATTTAAAAGATGAAAAACGAGAATTGACAACTTTGTTTATCACCGAGGGAGATTCTGCGAGTGGTTCAATTACGAAGTCGAGAGACGTGAATACACAAGCTGTATTTTCATTGCGTGGTAAACCTTTGAATTGTTATGGTTTAACCAAAAAAGTAGTCTACGAAAACGAAGAGTTTAACTTGATTCAAGCGGCACTTGACATTGAGGAAGACATGGATAACCTGCGCTACAACCGAATTGTGATTGCAACCGATGCCGATGTAGACGGAATGCACATTCGCATGTTGTTGTTGACGTTTTTCTTGCAGTTTTTCCCAGATTTAGTTAAACGTAATCACGTGTATGTACTGCAAACGCCATTGTTCCGCGTAAGAAATAAGAAAAAAACATTTTATTGTTATTCAGACGAGGAACGCAGAAACGCAATTGCAGAATTAGGCAAGACCGCTGAGATTACACGATTTAAAGGTTTGGGAGAAATTTCACCGGATGAATTCGTTCATTTTATTGGTGAAGACATTCGCTTAGAGCCTGTAATATTGACAAAAGACGCTTCAATTGACTCAATTTTGTCTTATTTTATGGGTAAAAACACACAAGAACGTCAGGATTTTATAATAGATAATTTGCGTGTGGAAAAAGACCCTGCAGATGCAGAAAAGAAAAACGATACGGATTCAGAACTTGAAATAGCTTCCTAAAATGGCAGAAGACGAAATTGAAGACCAATCATCATTTGAAGAGGGAGATGATGCTACCAATCCATTTGAAAACAAACAATTGGATGAAAATATTATTCCTTTAGGTGGACTTTATGAAAATTGGTTCTTGGATTATGCAAGTTATGTAATTCTTGAACGTGCAGTTCCTTCTTTGGGTGACGGATTAAAACCAGTACAACGACGTATTCTTCATTCCATGCGAGAAATGGAGGACGGACGCTACAACAAAGTGGCCAATATCATTGGAAATACGATGAAATATCACCCACACGGTGATGCTTCGATTGGTGATGCTTTGGTGCAATTAGGACAAAAAGATTTGTTAATCGATTGTCAAGGAAACTGGGGGAACACACTTACAGGTGATGGAGCAGCAGCTGCGCGTTACATTGAGGCACGATTGTCAAAGTTTGCCTTGCATGTTGCTTTTAATCCAAAAACAACGAATTGGTTAGCCAGTTACGATGGCCGTAATAAAGAACCGGAACAATTACCGATGAAGTTTCCGTTGCTTTTGGCGCAAGGTGCAGAAGGAATTGCGGTGGGATTGGCTTGTAAATTTTTACCTCACAATTTTAATGAGTTGATCGAGCAATCCATCAATCATTTACGGGGTAAGAAAGTAGAGATTCTACCTGACTTTCCAAATGGTGGACTAGCGGATTTTACTGCGTATAATGATGGTTTACGTGGCGGTAGAGTACGTGTGCGAGCTAAAATCAAAAAAGTTGACAACAAAACGTTAATCATCAATGAAATTCCTTACGGCACAACAACTGGTTCGTTAATTGAATCGGTGATTAAAGCCAACGACAAAGGGAAAATCAAAATCAAAAAAATCGAGGATAATACATCTTCGGAAGCGGAAATTATCGTGCATTTAGCTCCGGGTGTTTCACCTGACAAATCCATTGACGCTTTGTATGCTTTTACGGATTGTGAAGTATCCATTTCTCCTAATTCATCCATAATTGATGGCGATAGACCACGTTTTTTAGGTGTAACTGAAATCCTGAAAATCAATACAGAAAATACCGTTCGTTTGTTGCGTCAAGAGCTTGAAATTCGTTTGGATGAATTAGAGCGACAATGGCATTTTTCAACCTTGGAGAAATTGTTCATCAACAACGAAATGTATATCGACTTCAAATTGTACTCCGATAGAGAAACACTTTATGTCTATTTGTACAAGCGATTTGAGCCTTTCAAACATTTGTTGATTCGTGAAATTAACGATGAAGATTTGTTGAAATTGACGCAAATCCCTATGATTCGTATAACCCGTTTTGACTCAACTAAGGCAGATGATGCTTTATTGAAAATTGAAGAGGAAATGGAAGTCGTTAAAAATCATTTGAATAATTTGATTGAATTCGCAATTGAGTATTTCAAAGATTTGAAAAAGCGATTTGGTGTTGGTCGCGACCGTAAAACGGAAATCAAAGTATTCGATAATATCAGTGCGACCAAGGTAATTATTGCCAACCGAAAATTATATGTCGATTACGAGGAAGGCTTTATTGGATATGGTCTAAAGAAAAACGAAGCCATTTGTGATTGTTCGGAAATTGACGACATCGTATGTTTCTTTGCTTCCGGTAAAATGATGATTACCAAAGTGGCCGATAAGAAATTCGTTGGTAAAGATTTGATTTATGCCAACGTATGGAAAAAAGGCGACACACGAACAATTTACCACATGTTCTATCAAGATGGAATAGGTGGCGCAACTATGATGAAACGTTTCTTTGTAAGTTCCATTACACGCGATACAGAGTATGATTTGACTCGTGGAACTAAAGGTTCAAAATTGCTGTATTTCTCCGTTCATCCAAATGGAGAGCGAGAAGTGGTGACGATTCTATTACGACCACGTCCGCATTTGAAACGCTTGCGATTTGACATCGATTTAGGTGAGTTACTCATCAAAGGAAGAAATTCTGCAGGAAATCGTGTGACCAAAGAAATCATCCAAAAAATTGTCCAAAAAGAAGTAGGGGGATCAACCCTTGCAGCTCGTAAAATTTGGTACGACAGTGTTGTGGGACGTTTAAATGACGAAGGTCGTGGTAAATTCTTAGGTTCATTTAAAGGAAGCGATAAAATCTTGACATTATACAAAACAGGCGAATACCGTTTGAGTACCTTTGATTTGGCATCTCACTTCGATGAAGATATGATTCACATTGAAAAATGGATTCCAGAAAGACCTATAACGACCGTTTATTTTGACGCGGAAAAAGAAATGCACTTTGTGAAACGCTTTGTATGTGAAGTAACGACGGACAAGCGCGTTTTATTCATCAGTGAGTCCGCAGGCTCTTATATGGATTTGGTTTCAACGGCTTTCAGACCTGAGGCTAAAATTGTGTTCAATAAATTATTGAAAGAGACGAAAAATCTTCCTGACAACGTTGTGAATTTGGCGGATATGATTGATGTGAAAGGAATGAAAGCGCAAGGCAATCAAATGACCAAATTGAAAGTAAAGGAAATCGTTTTGACGCACGCAATTGACGAAGGAAAAGAACCTTGGCCAGCCGAAAAAGTGGAGGAAATTCAAAGTGAAAGCGACGATGAATTGGCAATAGAAGAGGGGGGAGAAGAAGGAAACACAATGGAATGGGATTTGACTAAAAATGATGAGGACGATCAACCGACTTTGTTTTGATAGTTGACTTTAAAATTTCAATTATTTTTACAGAAAATCAAGTACATGAATAAGCTACAAGAAGACAAAATCAACTACATCAACATCGGCCTTATGGCCATAACAGCCGTTTTAGCTTATTTCTTTCCATTTGAAACTTTTTTGTTGGCGTATGCATATCTTGGTCCGCTGCATTATTTGACAGAAATTAGTTGGTTGCACGATCGAAATTATTACTCAAAAGGCAAATATGATTTTGTGGTCTTGCTTGTAATCGGCGTATTAATGTCCTATGCTGCTTTTGCCAAAGATTTTGGATTTAACTTGGATTTTTACAACTTGTTTACTGAGTTAAATCTATTTGATAAATTGCTTGTTTTTGCACTTTTCAGTTCGATTTTATTTGCTTTAGTAAAAAACTTATACATCAAATTAATTGCCATTTTTCTACTGTTTGTCTTTATTTCAGGGTGGCTAACCCCAGAACGACTTGATCCAGGGACGCAAAGTACTACTGTTTTTGCATTAACTTCTTTAGTGCCGACATTGATTCATGTGTATTTATTTACGGGTTTGTTCATGTTGTTCGGTTCACTAAAAACGAGAAGTGTTTCAGGTATGTGGTCAATGCTAGCATTTATCGCCATTCCACTTATTTTGGTATTTGCCATTCCTGTCAAAAAAGAAGCACCTATTTCTGAGTTTGGTAAAAATGCGTATTATGCAAATGGTAATGGATTTTATTTTACTAATCTGAGCATTTTGAACCATTTTCAGTTGTTTCCGAAAGTGACAAACAAAGATTATGTGGACGAAATCATTTACGGAAAAGATTTTATTCCTGATTCTTTGAAATATACCTTCGTTTTACAACAAGAATTTTCTGAAAAACGTTTTTCGGTTGCTGGAAAAGATTCAATGGTTCGTTTTACATCAAACGGAAATAAATACAAGGACATAATTTGGGCTGAAACCAATCCCGTAGCTTTGCCTTCTCAAAAACACTTGGATTCATTGTTTCCAATTTATAAAGCAAAAGCACTCAAAGAATACAGTAAACCTTTTCTTGAAAAACCAAATGATTTGTTCGTTGTAATGAATCCTCAATCCGATTTATACCGACAAAATTTGAGTTACGTTCAATTGCTACCAATGGAGAACAAGAAAGTGAGTCATTTCATTTTCTTTTCAGAAATCGGCATTATGTTGATGCGTTTCATTGCTTTTGCTTACTTGTATCATTACTTAAACTGGTTTAGTAAAACAGAAGTCATTCGTTGGCATAAAGTTCCTAAAGCGCGTTTCATGGCTGTGATTTTCCTTTGGTTAGTTGCAAGTGTATTTTATGCAGTTGACTATTCTTTAGGATTAAGCCTTTTGTTCTTCTTTAGTTTTTCTCATGTTTTGCTTGAATTTCCGCTCAATATTATTTCTATTGTTGGTATCGGAAAAGAAGGATACTCGATTTTTACAAAAGGTTTTAAGCCGATTTCTAAGTAGAGAGCAATTAATTCCCTTTTATGGCAACTAATTGAGTTGAAATCAGTCTTGTTTTTACGTGCAAAGAATCTTTCTCTACATATTTTTTTTCTTTTTAGGTGTTGGTTATGTTAATGCGCAACTGATTTCACCTTTCAACGCACGTTATACTACAAACGCAAAAGGTGGCATTCGAATTTTATCCAATGTTTCTGTTTCTTGTAATTCAGGAACTACCTGTACCAATTCAAAAAATGAAGTTCCACCGAATGGTACTAGTTCTAATGGAGAATATACGGAAAGCTATGTCGACATTGACAATCTTTCGTCCACTTTTATGTCTTCGAGCGATAGTTTGAACTTAAACAATTGCAGTGAAATTTTATGGGCAGGCTTGTATTGGGGTGGAAGAATTACCAGTTCAACTACAAATTATTCGACGCGAAATACGGTTAAAATCAAAGTCAATAGCGGTTCTTATCAATCGTTAACGGCAACAGAAACAATCGATGCATCAAGTTTGAATCCGCATGCTAGTTACTTTTGCTTCAAAGACATTACTTCAATTGTTCAAGCTGCAGGTTATCGAGCACGATTTACGGTTGCCAATGTTGTAACTCAAACTGGAGGCACAAACCTTTGGGGAAATTGGTCGATTGTGGTTGTTTACAAAAACGTATTTCAATCCATGCGAAATCTAACCGTTTTTGATGGTTTTGCAAATATTGGAATTGGAAATTCATTGGATATCCCTATAACTGGTTTTAATACACCTCCTTCTGGTCCCGTGAGTTTTGAATTGGGAGTTATTGCCTACGAAGGAGATCGCGGTTCTACAGGAGATCAAATGCAGTTCAATGGAAATGGAACTTTTCAAAACGTTTCTGATGCGCTTCATCCTGTGAATGATTTTTTTAATAGCACCATTTCGTATGATGAGGTGTTAACTCCATTTCGAAATTCAAATTATAGTAATTCACTTGGTTTAGATGCCAGTGTCCTTATTCCATCCAATACTACTTATTCCTATATCGGAAATAATGTCAGCTCTGCAACCATTCGCGTTACAACTTCTTCCGAAAATATTCTGTGTCGCGCCATTACTTCTGCTATCGACATTTACGAGCCTGACTTACGTGCCGATGTCCGAATTAATGACATAAATGGAGGGAATATTCAGCCAGGCGATATACTAGAATACACAGTTGTTGCAAAAAATATTGGTTCAGATTTAGCGACTAATAGTTACGTCATTGATTCCTTGGACGATCGTGTTACGTATGTAAATAATTCAATTTCCATTTCGTATGGTCCTAATACTGGTGCCAAAACTGATGCCTTAGCAGATGATCAAGGGGAATATATTTCAAGTTCAAAAGTAATTCGTGTCAGAGTAGGAACGGGTGCTAATGGTTCTACTGGAGGAACAATTCAAGCGTCTTCAACAGGCGCTGATAGTACGGTTATTAAGTTCAAGGCCAAAGTTGCTAATGATTGTCTTTTATTTGAATGCAATCCAACTATTTCGAATGTCGCATACCTTTATGGAAAAGGGTATATCTCCGGCAACCAATACAACAATGGCGGTTTATCGGATACGTACAACAGCAGTGGCTGTCCAACGACGATGAGCAATGCCTTGAACATCAATATTTTGGGCTGTGCGCCCTTTGTGATCGCATACGACACGACGTGTATAGGCCAGACGATCAGTTTGAGTGTACCGTACACGGCGAATGGCACGTATAGTTGGACAGGTCCGAATGGCTTCACGTCGAGTGTGTATAATCCCACGATAGCGAATGCGACATCACTGATGGCAGGATTGTACACGGTGTCGGTATATTTTCCATCGATTGGATGTACGATGACAGCGATTCGATACATTACGATTCAGACGAAGCCGACGTTGAGTTTGGTTAATCAAACGAATGTAACGTGTTATAATTACAATAATGGGACCTTGCAGGTAAGTG
>CAZHPL010000068.1:3319-13017 GCA_964534495.1 uncultured Lishizhenia sp. | reverse complement strand
ACGACCCTGATTGTTGGGCAGGTTCAGATGGAAGCATCGATGTGAGTGTGAGTGGCGGAACAATGCCTTACAGCTACAGTTGGTCAACGGGTCAAACGACAGAAGATTTACAAAACATCACTTCGGGCTTGTACCATGTTCAAATTACGGATGCAAACTTGTGTCCTTATACCTTGGATATCACAATCGACCAACCCGCAGCTATGAACATACAATTCAGCAGTACAGCGGCTTTGTGTTATGGTGCAGCAAGTGGCGCTTTGGATGTAAGTGTGAGCGGTGGAACGACTCCTTACAGCTACAGTTGGAACAGTGGTCAAACGACCCAAGATATTAGCGATGTAGTAGCAGGAACGTACCAACTAACGGTGACCGACGGACATAATTGTTCGCAAATCCAAACGATGGGCATCAGCCAACCGTTGAACCCCTTGACATTGAGCGAGGTGCATCAGGATGCTTTGTGTACCGGCGGACAGCAAGGTTGGATTAACATGAGTGTCAGCGGTGGAACACCAGGCTATGTTTACCAATGGAACAACAACGAAGTGACCCAAGACATCGCAGGCTTGGTGGCAGGAACGTACAGTTGTGTGGTAAAAGATGCCAATCAATGTAGTGATACGCTTCAAGTAACGATAGTCGATCCATCGAGCACAATGGCGGTGAGTGAAACCCATACGGTGAATGCATGTTATGGTCAAACCCAAGGAAGTATAGATGTGACAGTAACGGGCGGATTTCCGGGGTATGCTTACAGTTGGAACAGTGGACAGACGACACAGGATTTAAGCAACTTAGCAGCAGGAAATTACTTCGCTACCATCACCGATGCACATGGCTGTCAGGTGTTTGTGGCGGCGAATATCACGCAACCCAACGCAGCCTTGACCCTTGCGTACCAAAATTTCAATGTGTTGTGTAATGGTGATTCAACGGGAGCGATGCAGGTAACAACCACAGGTGGAACACTACCTTATAGCTTTTTGTGGAACACTGGAGCCACGACAGAAGATTTGCTTCAACTTCCCGTGGGAACGTATAGTTTAACGGTTAGAGACAGCAATAACTGTGTGGCAAGCATCACTCAAACGATTTATGAACCCTTGGCACTTGTAATAGGTCAAGCGGTGACGCCTGTTCGTTGCAAGGGAGAACAGAATGGCGCAATCGATGCCACGCCGGCAGGAGGAGTAAATCCCTACACGTATCAGTGGAGTACAGGAGCAACGAGTGAAGATATTGCTAATTTACTGACAGGTACCTACACCATTCATTTGACGGATGCCAACGGATGTAAAGACTCCTTGGATGTGTTTGTGGGTGAGCCAGCAGCAGTGTTGACGATTCCAGACGTGCATCAAGCAATATCTTGTTATGGATTAACGGATGGGGTGATAGACATTACGGCAGCAGGCGGAAACTTGAATTTTAGTTACTTGTGGGAAAATGGTAGCACCGAAGAGGACCGCGATAGTTTACCCGTAGGCACTTACACCGTAATAGTAACGGATATCAAAGGTTGTACAGCCACGTCAAGTATAAGCATTACACAACCCGCAGCACCCTTAAGCGCGAGTGCCACATCAACGGCGGCTTTGTGTCATGGAGGAGCAAGCGGAACGGCAACAGCTACGCCATCGGGCGGAACAGCAGGCTACACGTATTTATGGTCAAATGGCCAGACGGCAGCAACGGCAACCAATTTAGTAGCGGGCACTTACAGTGTGATTGTAGAAGACGTTCGTCATTGTCAAACGAGTACATCGGTAGTGGTGAGTGAACCCAACGCTCTTTTTGCCAATGCAGATTCGTTGGATGTATTATGCCATGGAGCAAGTACGGGAAGTGTGTTTGTGATGGCCATGGGAGGAGTAGGGCAATATACCTACACATGGACAACGGGACAAACAACAAGCTTGGTACAAAACTTACCTTCGGGTAATTACGATGTAGTGGTCAAAGACAATAACAACTGTACATTAACGGTTAGCACCCGCATCAACGAACCGGACAGCGCTTTGGCACTTGCTTTCACAACAATCGACAATGCTTGTTTTGGCGCATCAACGGGTGTGATTACTGCTACAGCAAGTGGAGGAACAAGTCCTTACAATTATCAATGGGCAGGTGGCGGTCAAACGACACAGCAACTAACGGATTTACCGAGTGGAAATTACACGGTAACAGTAACAGACAACCACAACTGTCAACTGGCAGCAAGCGCAAGTATAGGCGCACCGAGTTTGATACAAAGTGCCGTGGTGGTAAGTGCCGTGAATTGTTATGGCGGCTCAGATGGTGCGTTGGATGTGAGCATCAGCGGGGGCGTCCTTCCGTATGCGTACAATTGGAGTACAACGGCAACAACAGAGGATATAGACAGCTTAACGGCAGGAAATTACACCTTGAATGTGAGTGATTCCAACGGTTGTGTATCAACGTTCTTTTATACCGTCACGCAACCCCAACAAGCCTTGACCTTGAGTCAAACGCAGGTGAATGTAGATTGTTATGGCAACGCAACCGGTTCGATTAACCTAACGGTAGTGGGAGGAATACCGAACTACAACTACGTGTGGAGTAACAATCAAACGACACAAGACATTCAAAATTTGGTGGAAGGAACGTATAGCGTTCAGGTGACGGACAACAATCAGTGTACGGACACGTTGACGGTGCAAATCACCCAACCCCAAGCACCTTTGAGCATCACTCAAACACATGTAGACATCTTGTGCTACGGCGCCGCAACGGGTAGTATCGATGCAAGTGTGACAGGCGGAACAATGCCTTACAGCTACAATTGGAATAGCAATGCATTTACGACAGAAGACTTACAGAATCGTCCGTCTGGAACATATAATTTGGTGGTAAAAGACCACAACAACTGCCAACAAACGATTCAAGTAGTATTGACCCAACCGCAAGCACCGATAGATATACAGTTTACGATGCAAGCAGTAGGTTGTTTTGGCGATTCAACAGGAGCATTGCAAGCGACAATCACAGGTGGAACAGCACCGTATGTGTATGGATGGAACACCCAAGATAGCACTTTGAGCATTGATTCCTTGTGGGCAGGTACGTATACCTTGAGTGTTGTGGACAGCAACCAATGTGTGTATGCAGAGAACGTACAAGTTACCCAGCCTCAAGCGCCATTGAGTGCAACGTACACGGCACAACAACCGGGTTGTTTTGGATATAGCGATGGCGTGTTAACGGCACAAGGAGTAGGAGGAACGGCACCGTACAACTACCTGTGGGCAGATGGAACGGTGGGAGCCGTGAATGATTCGTTAGCAACGGGTAACTACACTGTAGGTCTCGTGGATGCGAATGGCTGTACGTTTAGTTTGGATTGCTTTTTGGATCAACCTGCACAAATTAGTGTGTCGTTTGACGCGGACCAATTGGTGGGTTGTTCACCTTTTAAGGTAACGTTTGGCAATACATCGGATGCGAGCACGACGTGTTATTGGGAGTTTGGAGATGGTGGCGTATGGGCAAGTTGTGATAGTGTGGTGCATGTCTATAATGAAGGCGGAATCTACGATGTACATTTAACGGTAAGTGATGCCAATGGCTGTTCAAATGACATGACATACAATGATTTCATCACCGTTTATCAAAGTCCAACGGCAGCGATAGGAGCAGACCCTGTGATTTTATTTCCGGGAGCATCCACAACGCATGTCACCAACCAAAGTACAGGAGGCGAGTTCTATGTATGGAACATGGGAGACAGCCCAGTGAATTTATACACCTTTGAGCCAGGGGATTACACCTACACCGCTAATTTAAAAGACACCTTTGAAATCATGCTTGTGGCCGTTTCGGCGGATAATTGTCCAGACACAGCCTATCAGCAAATCATCTTCCGCAACGATCCTTTTTACTATGTTCCCAACACATTTATCCCGGACAACGACGGAAGAAACGATGTGTGGAACGTTGTCTTCTCAGACCCAAGCTTGGTGAAAAACTATTCGATGCAAGTCTTTGACCGTTGGGGAGAAATCGTGTTTCAAACCACAGACTTAACGATCGGATGGGATGGAAAAACACGCATCGGCAACTCCAAAGCCCAAGACGGTACCTACACTTGGAAAATGCAATTCGAGTGGAAAGACCACCGAACGTATGATGCCGTAGGGCATGTGAATTTGTTGAAGTAGGGGCCTCGATAGCTATCGGGATTAGGACGTTAGGACGTTAAGACAATAGGACAATAGGACTGAAAGACATTAAGACTGAAGGACATTAAGACTGAAGGTCCCGATAGCTATCGAGATTACAATTTCACCCCACGCCCCTGATAGTAGCGGCATCCTCCGGCAAAGGTTTTTATAAAACTTGACGGAGATACAGCGAACAGCAGGTAAAGGCGCCAAATTCAATATTACACTACTTTTCTCAACGAAATGGGATTGTTTTGTAAACAATTATTACGAATTTGGATCCCCATATTCTTTTTTAGTAACCAATTGATTTAAAAGAATTACCTTCAATGTACTAAGCTCATTATTTGCATTCTGTTTAAAGGGAGATTTTGGGTGTAAAAGAAATTTATGGAAGCATATTGCATCGAAACACATCAATTGTCACATCGCTTTTCGGAAAAAGATATCATTCTTAAAAACATTGATTTACGCGTGCCTACGGGATCGATTTATGGTTTTTTAGGTCCCAATGGAGCAGGGAAAACAACAACCTTGAAACTTATTTTGGGTTTGCTCAAAAAACAGGAAGGTAGCATTTCGATTTTTAATAAACCGTTTGAATAAAACCGCATTGAAATTCTGAAAAAAGTTGGTTCCTTGATTGAATCACCGTCTTTGTACACACATCTTACGGCAAAAGAAAATTTGAGTATTTGGCAAAAGGTATATCAATGTCCCATGAGTCGAATCGATGAAGTACTTCAAATCGTAGGACTTTCTGAAACCGGAAAGAAAAAAGCAGGCAAATTCTCGTTGGGCATGAAACAGCGTTTGAGTATTGCGATTGCATTGCTGCATAAACCTTCTCTATTGATACTCGACGAGCCAACGAATGGATTGGATCCAAGTGGGATTTTGGAAATGCGCGAATTATTGACCAAAATCAATCAAGAAGAAGGAGTTACGATTATCATTTCAAGTCATTTATTGTCGGAAATCGAAAAAATGGTGACGCATGTTGGCATTATTAATAAAGGTGAAATTTTGTTTCAAGGCACTTTAAACGAGCTTCACGAACAACAAATGAGAGGAGCTCATATTTTGTTTGAAACAAGTGATGTGCAAGTGACAATGAATATATTTAAATCGAAAGGATTGGAAGTAAGCTTGAAAAATGAAGGTGTAACGATTCCATTTGTTGACAAGCAAATCGTCTCCAATTTGGTTACAGATTTAGTGGGCGAAAACATTGCCATCTATCAAATTACGCATGTCAAAAATGATTTAGAATCCATATTTATTGACCTAACCAAATAAGCCATGAAATTTCTATACAGCATTAAAAGTGAGTGGATTAAAACCAAACGTAGTTCGGCAGATTGGTTGTGCTTAATTGGTGGTTTTTTTATTCCAACGATTTACTTTATCAAGTTTTTATACGACGGTAATTCAATCAATGTGTACAAGCACGACATGTGGAAAATTCTATTCTCCAATATGTGGCAAAACATGGCTACGTTTTTGTTGCCCATGGGTGTAATGTTGGCGAGTAGTTTGATAACCCAATTGGAATATAAAAACAATACGTGGAAGCAGTTGCATGCTAGTCCTCAGTCGTTTACGACAATCTATTTTGCTAAGTTCGCCGTGATAGCTTTGATGACCTTGAAGTTTTTCCTGTTCTTCAATATTGGAATTTTGTTGGTGGGAATTGTTCCCTCTTTGATTTTTGACCATCAATTACCCAGTGAAGGTATTCAGATGAGTTATTTCTTGAAGTCCAATGCGCTTTATTTCCTGACTTGCTTGCCTATTTTGGCAATTCAATATTTAATTAGTTTACGTTTCAATAATTTCTTGGTGGCCATTGGAATCGGATTGTTGGGCATAATTGGTTCATTAATCGGCATGAGTTGGAAACACATTTACATCAGTCCATACAGTTTTTCACCGATGACCGTTTTCCCGTTGAAAAGAGACTTTCCGATTTATTCAAGCGCCTTTATTTACTTTTTGATTATAATGCTCATTGGTTATGTGTTATACATTTCCAAAAAAGAGAAGGGGTAGGGACGTTATTTTAAAATAAATGGCTCATTTTGAACGTTATTCATCTTTATTTACATCAAAAAAAATGAAACCGATTTACCTCTTATGGCTATTATTCGTTTGTTCATGCCAAACAAAAAATGTCAATCCTGGATTTAAAATTAATGTTCATACTGCAAGAGAATTTGAATTTGCAAATAAAGACTCGTATGAAGAAATAAGAAACGACATTCTTAGCTACAAAAAAGAGTATCCAAGCAAATTCGATAAGGAACATTGTTTTAGAATATTTGCTCAACCTAAAGATTCATTAATTATTATGATGGTAGATACTTCAAATTTTGGTAATGCTTGTACAAAAGAAAACTACGATTTTTTTTATATCGATACTTTGTTCATCTCTTTGATAACCGATTTTCAAAAGGGTATGTTTAAGTTCAAACGAAATACACTAATACCACATTTTGTTAATTTAGGTATAAAACCGGTAATAACTAATTACCAAGGAATTTATGATCCAAAAACTTGGTTTTATAAGTACAATAATAAAAATGAGGTGAAGAGGATATTATGATTATTTACATGTGTATTGAGACGTTATTTGATGGATTATAAAAAGACTTAATTCGATATTAAAATCAACGCTAAAACAAGAAACATGAATTTATTTTAAGAAAATGAAACCGATATTGTTATTTTGTGTTTTTACTTTTTTGTGTTTTTTCAAAGCAAGTTCTTGTTATTGTGTGCTAGGTACAATGTCAGATGCTTTTAAAAATTCAGATCTTATTATTAGTGGAATTGTAATTTCAGTAAGAGATCAATCAGAAAAACAAGAATTGAACTATAACAAAATATATACAGTTCAAATATTAAAATTATTCAAGGGCAACTATAGGCGTAAAACCGTTGAAATTGCTTCTGGTTTTCGAGATGATGATTGCGGATTTGTTTTTTCTGTTGGAGAAAAATATATAATTTTTGCTAGAAGGAATCGCGGTTATTCAGTTAGAAGTAATTTACCAATACACTCTTTTTTCACGGATGAATGTACGCGAACGAAGGTTTATACTGAAAAAGAAGTTGAGGAAATTAAAAAATTCAAAAGGAAACACTTTTTCTGGTGGTTTTGATTTGTTTTTAATGGGTTTAAATTAAGTACATTCCCGCAAGTGAATCGGTCGCACAAGCTTAAATCTGTCTATCTTTAAGCCGAATATTTGGATTATGGAGAATTTTGACCTGATTGTTATTGGTGGTGGACCGGCAGGATACGCTGCAGCAATGCGAGGGATTGATTTCGGGAAACGCGTTTGCCTGATTGAAAAGGATAAAGTGGGTGGAGCAGGTGTTTATAACGGTGCGCTTTCCTCCAAAACATTGTGGGAGTTGTCCAATCGCGTGGCGGATATCAACGATATGATTGTTTCAAAAGGTCGTTTGAAGTTTGATTTGCCTTGGGAAGATGTCAAAAAGAACTTGATGGAAGCCATTTTTGAACGCAAATTCCAATATTCTGCCCATTTGAAATTGTTGCAAACGGAAACCATGCACAAACTATTACATTACGAAAGAGGTCATGGTAAATTATTGAATGCGAACGAGGTAGAGATTTTACACGAGGGAGAAACGCGTATTATTCGTGGTGAAAACATTGTTATTGCTACGGGAAGTCGACCACGAAAAATGCCAGACATTGAGGTGGATGAAGAGGTGATTTTAACCAGCGACGGAATCGACAACATCAAAGATTATCCGAAGAGCTTGGTAATCGTGGGAGCTGGTGTCATCGGTTGTGAATACGCTACGATTTTCTCCAATTTTGGAAAAACGAAAGTGTATATTATTGATCGTCAGGAGCGCATTTTGCCTTTTGAAGACGAAGATATTTCCAAATTGATTTCTAAGAATTTGACGCAACATGGTGTGGTGATTCACTCCAATGCGAAGCTGGAACGCTTAGAAAAAATCGATGGGGAAGTGGAATATGAACTTTCCTATCCGGATGGTAGAACGGAAGTCATTCGTGTCGAAAAAGCTTTGTTGTCTATTGGACGTCAACCGAACGTTGAGCATCTAGGCTTGGAAAATGCAGGTGTTTCGATGTCGAAAAGAGGCGTTCACATTGGCGATGACGACACGCGTACAAGTGTGCCGAATATCTATGCCGTAGGGGACGTTTCAGGTCGTATTGCGTTGGTGAATATGGGCGAGTTGGAAGCACGACATGCGGTAGAAAAGGCTTTGGGAAATAAACCAGAGCGTTTGAATTACGATAACGTTTGCACCATCATGTTCCTTAATCCAGAAGTGGCTTCGGTAGGTTTGAACGAGCAACAATGTGTAGAACAAAATATACCTGTTAAAGTTGTAAAAATTGATTATTCCTTGATTACACGTGCAATTGCGATGCGTAAAACACAAGGTTTTTTCAAAATTATTGTGACCAATGACAACGATATGCGTATTTTGGGAATGCGTGTAGTGGGTGCGCATGCCTCAACGGCCATTCAAGCGGTTGGTTTGTTGATAAAATTAAACATGCCAATTGAGGTGCTTTCTGAGTTGATTCACCCGCATCCGTCGATTGTAGAGGGCATTCAAGAATGTGTGCGAATGTTATTAAATCGCTCCATTTTTAAATCATCGGTTTTCAAAGATAAATTGGCTTGTTATTCCTTAGTGGAAGGTGTAAAGACACCACTTGAACGTTTGTAAAAATGGACTTCCCGCAATACCGAAAATTGAGTAATGGCAAAGCGTTTTATCGCATTGAGAGCGAGCGTTCGTTTACTGAATTTCAGTTGATGGGCACGAAAGTATGGCAACACAAAGTGGAAGCAACGCAATATCCAGAAATCATTCGCATACAAGACATGCTAAACTTGGAACCACCGTTTTTAATGGCAAGTGAAGAGGAGGTGGAAAGGTATTTGTGAAAGCAGATTTCTATAAAAAGTTCAGTTAGGTTCCTTTTTAGCTCTCAATTTTAGACAGTCATTGAAAATGATTATTCCTAAACTTATTGAGATTATTCCAAAAAAAGCAACACCTTCATTCAATTGGCTACTGGGGTTTTCAATTATTTTCAAAATAAAATCTCCAACAATTAATATACCTAGTGTTATTAATAAAATGGCAAAAGATAAATAAGAATAAAAGAGCCATTTGATTACAAAAAATGTAGTTGATCCAAAATCGTCAATAATGTTATTGTCTGATTTCCTTTTATACGGTTCTCCAGTTATCAACTTGAAATTCAGATAAACAGAAATAAAACCACTTATGCTCAGTAAAAAAGTAATTAACATATACCACAAAAGAATTTGATTCCAATTTTGAATGATGTCTTCTAGAAAATAATGATAATTGGAATATGTATCAATAAATAAAATCGTGCTAAATGAAGAAGTAATGAAGCTAACTATTAAATAGACAGCACGTTTGATTTTGTTCATTGTTTTTGAAATTGTTTGTGTTATT
>CAZHPL010000068.1:0-3309 GCA_964534495.1 uncultured Lishizhenia sp. | reverse complement strand
ATAGATGTGATAAATTATTAGAGATATATAAAGGATTTGAAATATTGTTGCATATATAATTTGAATATGGACATAGACGATTTTATGAGCTAATATAATGTTTTGAGAAATGGTGTAAGAATGATGTTATTAAATAAAATTGATTTCATCCACTTTTACCATTGAGAATGAATCAAATAATTCAAATATACGTCTAATTTTCGCGTAAGATAATAAGGTAGATTCATCAAGGTGTAGTTCGTTCCCGCTGGTGTTTTTGCTTGTTCAATACTGAATTTTCCTGCATATAAACGAACAGCGTAAGGGTGTGAAGAACGATCTACAAATTGGTGTAAAGAACGCAAAGTACCTTGTTTTCCAGATTTGATTTCTATAGGAATCAATAAATCTTCGTAACGATAGATCAAATCTACTTCTGCATTGCTGTCCTTGCTTTCGCGCACCCAAAAATTGGGTTTGTATTGTGTTTCGTCTTGAAGTGAAATGAGTTCTTGTGTTACCAAATGTTGGATGATTTTACCGCGTTCGAAATCGCACAAATCGGAAATGCCTATCATTTTTCCCTGCAACGTAAGAATTTGTGTCAAAAGTCCAGTGTCGAGGAATTGTAAGCGAGGTCGCTTTTTCAAATCGGGTACAATTGGTGGTGTAATGCTCGTGCTTGGGTATATTAAACGAATGATACGCGCCAAATCTAATGCGCGTAAGGCTTCACCTACTTCTCGCGACTTGTAATTTGAATTGCCAAAACCTTCAAATGCGATACGATCTTTTTCATAAGGTGCACTTTCGACGATGTGGCGTAAAATGTTCTTTTCTGTGTTGTTTTTTGCATATTTTTCTGTGTCACTAACATATGATTGCCATAAACGATTGTACACTTTTTTTAAGTTGGATAAAGGCATACCATCGAAGTAGTGTTGCACAATTTGAGGCATTCCACCAATCAATGCGTAGGTATGAAAATGTTGTAAAAGTATCGAGTGCGCATATTCAGGAATGGGCACTTGTACGAATGCTTTACTGAGCGTTTCGTTATTCATTCCATTTAAAAACTCTTCAAAATGAATTGGGTGAAGGTACATTAAATCGATGCGTCCGACAGGAAAGCTAGACACTTTGTCCAATGCAAATTCTAGCAATGAACCAGCTGCAATAACATGAATGGTTGGTAAATCTTCATGAAAATAGCGGAGTTTTGCAATTGCTGTTGGTGCTTCTTGGATTTCGTCAATAAAAATCAAAGTGCTTCCTTGTTTTAAATTGATTTTTTTGAGTAAAACAGCCGCATTGAAAATATCTGTCACATTTGAAAGTTCGAAAAGCGCGTTTTCTTCTGGTCGCTCTAGATTCAATTCGATATAATTGTCGAAGGCTAAACTCAATTGTTTAACAATGGTTGTTTTACCAACTTGTCTTGCGCCTCGTAACAGAACGGGTAATTTTTCATCTCCATTTTTCCATTCGAGTAACTTGGTGTATAATGTTCTGTTTATCATGTTTTTGAATGGGAGATTAACTTCTTTTTTGATTTTAATTTATTCAATTTATGTCATAAAGAGCAATCAAATATACGGATAAATTGTAATAAAGGGTAATCAATATTTGAAATTATTTGTAATAAAGCGACATTAATAATTGAATTTATTTGTAATGTATAGTAACCATTATTTTAATTTTATGTAATAAAGAGCAACCATTTATCTTTAAATAATGTAATGAATAGTAGGTAGTATTTAAGTGTATTTGTAACAAAGCGACACCAATTTATCTCAATATTTGTAATAAATAGTAGGTAATTCTAGAGGTTATTTGTAACAAAGCGACACCAATTTCCTGCTTTTTCTTCAAGTTTTGAATTCTAACTTAATCGATTCATTTCCTGATTTGCATGTTTTTGATGCCTTTTGTTTCTCTTTGACACCTCAATTCCTGTTTCAAAACCCGCTCTCTTGGGCTTTTTTTGTTACTTTTAGCGCTCCAAAAATTAACAAGCTTATATGGAACAAGTTGCACCTTATAAACCCGTCAATAAAATTCGAATTGTAACCGCTGCGTCTTTGTTTGACGGACACGATGCTGCCATCAATATCATGCGTAGTATCATCCAATCAACGGGTTGTGAAGTGATTCATCTCGGACATGATCGCTCGGTGGAAGAAGTGGTGGATTGTGCGATTCAGGAAGATGCGCAAGCTATTGCGATGACATCGTATCAAGGTGGACACACGGAATACTTCAAGTACATGTATGATTTGTTGAAGGAAAAAGGTGCGCCGCACATCAAGATTTTTGGTGGTGGAGGTGGAACCATTTTGCCTTCTGAAATTGAGGAATTACAAGCCTATGGTATCACACGCATTTACCACCCGGATGATGGACGTGCGATGGGCTTGCAAGGAATGATTAACGATTTGGTGCAAAAATCAGATTTTCCTGTTGGAAAAGGTTTAACCAACGAAGCAGAGTTGTTGGGTGCGAAAAACGTTCCTGCGATTGCGCGTTTCATTTCAGCTGCTGAGAATTTTGCCGATGAAAATGAAACTGTTTTGGCTAATATCCGTGAGATTGCAGCTACTAAACAAATTCCCGTTCTAGGTATTACAGGGACGGGTGGCGCAGGTAAATCTTCACTTGTTGACGAATTGGTGCGTCGCTTTTTGATAGATTTTTCCGACAAGCAAATTGCTGTTGTGTCTGTCGATCCGTCAAAACGTAAAACAGGTGGTGCTTTGTTGGGTGACCGAATCCGAATGAACTCCATTAAAAACAGTCGTGTGTACATGCGCTCATTGGCTACGCGTCAATCGAACTTGGCACTTTCCAAGCATGTGGCTGAAGCGATTAGCATTTTGAAGGTTGCCGAATACGATTTGATCATTTTAGAAACTTCCGGAATCGGTCAATCAGATACAGAAATTTTAGACCATAGCGATGTTTCTTTGTACGTAATGACACCTGAATACGGTGCTGCGACTCAGTTGGAGAAAATCGATATGTTGGATTTTGCTGACGTTATTGCTTTAAATAAATTCGACAAACGTGGCGCTTTAGATGCATTGCGCGACGTTCGTAAACAATACCAACGCAACCACAATTTGTGGGAAAGTAACGTGGACGATATGCCGGTTTATGGCACCATCGCTTCGCAATTCAACGACCCAGGTATGAATTCCTTGTACAAGGTTATAATGGACAAAATCGTTGAGAAAACAGGTGCAAAATTGACATCCACGTTTGAAATCACGCGTGAAATGTCGGAGAAAATCTTCGTGATTCCACCAGATAGAACGCGTTACCTTTCTGAGA
>CAZHPL010000067.1:448-13152 GCA_964534495.1 uncultured Lishizhenia sp. | reverse complement strand
GGCAACTTGCAGACGCAGCTGGAAAAGGCGCCCAATAGAAATATGCCTCTAAATGTTGCTCTTAGACGATTTAATTAGTTTTAGTCCCTAACTAATTGTATATTTGTGCACTTCAATAGAAGATTGTTTTCTCAATCAGGTTGTAAAAATCACCTACACCCGTTTAAATCAACATTTTTTTATCAGAGCAATTGTTCACACAGTGTGGCCAATTAATGTAATTAATTATTAAATGTTCCAAAATCGGAACAAAAACAAAAGATCATGAACAAAGGAACAGTAAAATTCTTCAACGACGCTAAGGGCTTCGGATTTATTACAGGAGAAAACGGACAAGAAATATTTGTACACGCTACAGGTTTGAATGAAGACATCCGTGAAAACGACGATGTTACATACGACACAGAAAACGGTAAAAAAGGTTTAAATGCCGTTAACGTTTCTAGAGCGAACTAAGCTTTTTTGAAAAGACGAAAGGCAGGCTTTTTCAGTTTGCCTTTTTTTATGCCTCGTTTTATTTGAAAAATTCTGAAAGAATCAACGGCAGCCGTGGTATTCAAGAATTTACTTCACCAAATCAAATGGACTTTTGGGTCTAAGTGCCACTTTCCATTCGAAGCCTTTGATGAATTGTTCTTCGGGTTTGATTTGATCCATCGGGTAAAAAATACCGTCGGGTTTATCAAAATACGTAATTCCAACTACTTCACCTGAATCGAGATAAATGCGCAGATCTGAAGCATACAAACGGTTCAAACCCATTCGTTTGCGTACCAAAACCGTATCTTTTTTTTCTTCGTCTTCGGGATAAAAGATAGTCCAAGCGTTTCCAGTGACATCTGTTCGTACAAGTTCATTTTTTTCTAAATACGCGACCATTTCTTTTCCTGAAATTTGGTTGTAGTAATTCCCGGAATCCAATTCCATCAATGCGGAGGTGTTTTCAAAAATCTCCACTTTTTGCAAGGTAGAATCTTGAATGGTAATGTCCATCCGTTCGCCTTTCAATTCCGCATTTTGCGCCCAAACAATGGGTTTGGAACGTAAAAACAACTTGTCATTTTTAGGCTCAAATCGTGCGGAATCGCATTTGGCTTGCATGGATTTATTGTAAACCAATACATTTCTGTAGGCTTTCAGGTAATCCATTTCATTCAGGCTGTCTTTGTATAAAAACAAACTATCTGCGTGCACATACAAGGTATCTTGGTCTTTTACTTTCATGGCAACTGCGTGTCCGGTTAAAAACGTTCTGCGCAAGGTATTACTGGAAGAAGCACGATCGCCCACAAAAAATAGTTTTTGATCAAAGTCCTTGTACAGCACATTTCCTCTTCCGTCGTAATCTTGGTTTTTACCATGAAAATACAAGGTATCGCCCCTCATTAGTGTGGACTTTTGAATGATTTGTGCTTGTTTGTACAAGGTCGCTTCTTCTTTGTCCACTTTGTACCATCCTTTGTTGCAGAGGATTGTCACACTGTCATTTTGAATGACTGTTGGTCCATAGAAGTAAACCGTTTGTTTTTCATACGAAAATTGCAAAGTGTCCGAAGTCATTTTAGTGCGCTCTTTTTGGTAATTGACATTGCCACTAAAAAAACAACTGCCTGTTTTTGGATAAAAATACCCTACTTTACTAGTTACTTTTTCATTGGAAACAATGGATTCTATTTTTCCATTATTTCTATAAATTCCTTTACCGCTCTTGGCGTCATAGTCCAACGAATCGGTTGTGATTTTATATTCTCGGTCGCGCACACGCACATGCCCTTTCAGTTTCGCATATTTTTGAGCGCCGTTGTAATACAAGGAATCACAAAACAAATTAATGTCGTCTTTGGTAATGTGGACATTTCCGTAAGCTCTTACAATGCGATTGAATTCTTGATAATGCGCAGAATCACAATACATTGTATTTCCTTGATAATTAAAATGAACCGAACCGATTAAGCGATGGGTTTTGGTGGCTTCGTTGTAAATGGCTTTTTCAGAACCGGGCAATAATTCCAACACATTGTTTTGTGCAAGTGATGTTTGCATCAAAAAAAATGCGCTCACGAAAAGCGCAAATTTCAATATGTTGATTGTTAATCTCACGCGGGATTTGCCAAAGTCTGTTTTCTATCAGGTCCTACAGACACAACGTTAATCGGAACATTTAATTGTTTCTCTAAGAAAGTAATATAGTTTTTCAAAGCTTGTGGCGCTTCGTCATACGAGTTTAGTTGTGTCAAATCACAATTCCACCCTTCTACTTCTTCATAAACCGGGACAATGTTTTCCGCACTCACATCATACGGGAAATCATATACTTTTTCGCCATCAATCAAATAATGTGTACAAACCTGAATTTTGTCAAAAATGCTTAACACGTCTGCTTTCATCATAGATAATTCAGTAACACCGTTTATCATGATGGCATAACGCATTTGCACTAAATCAATCCATCCGCAACGTCTCGGGCGACCTGTTGTTGCTCCAAATTCACCACCTTCTTTACGGATTTCCTCCCCTACTTCGTTATCTAATTCTGTTGGAAATGGCCCACTACCAACACGAGTACAATACGCTTTGAAAATACCAATCACTTTTCCGATACGTGTTGGTGCAATCCCAAGTCCTGTGCAAGTCCCCGCTGTAACCGTACTTGAACTCGTTACAAACGGATACGTTCCAAAGTCAATATCGAGCATTGTTCCTTGTGCTCCTTCTGCCAAAACGCGTTTTCCGTCCAGCAAAGCTTGATTCAAATAATGTTCGCTATCCACAGCTTGTAAAGTTCGAAGCACGTTAATACCTTCCATCCAAGGACCTTCCAATTCATCCAATTTGTATTCAAATCCTTCGTAATGGTTGAGCATTCCCACGTGTTTTTCAACCAAGGCGCGGTATTTTTCTTCGAAATTCGGGGTGTAAATATCGCCTACTCGCAAGCCATTTCTACCGGTTTTATCCATGTAAGTTGGCCCGATTCCTTTCAGCGTAGAACCAATTTTGTTTTTACCTTTTGCGGCTTCTGAGGCTGCATCAATCAAACGATGCGTTGGGAGTATCAAGTGTGCCTTTTTGGATAAAAGCAATCTATTTTTCAAATCGATGTTGAAAGGTGCTAATTTGTCCAATTCCGTTTTAAAAATTACGGGGTCAATCACTACACCATTCCCTACTAAATTTACCACATTTTCATGAAATATCCCAGATGGAATTGTGTGAAGTACATGTTTTATTCCACCGAATTTTAAGGTATGTCCTGCATTTGGACCGCCTTGAAAACGAGCAATAATGTCATAATTTGGGGTAAGGACGTCAACAATTTTTCCTTTACCTTCATCTCCCCATTGAAGGCCTAACAACACATCTACTTTCATGTTTACTTACTAAAATGATTGGTGGCAGCATCGAGTGAATCGTAAATGGGAAACACTTCGTGCATTTTGGTTATTTCAAATAATTTTTTGAGCGAATCAGCAGGACTTAAAAGCACTACATCACCGTTTTGAATACGAGCGCGGGTCATGGTTTTCACCATAAATGCCATTCCGGAAGAATTGGTATGCGTCAACTTGGATAAGTCGAAAATGACATTCCAATTTTTGATTTCGGTTAAAAGGGCATTTGCGTTCGTTAAGTCACCTTCTGAAAGGATTTTACCACTTAAAGTGATCAGGGTAAAGGTTTCATTTTGTTGCAATTGAATGGTGAGGCTCATGAATCTTGTGTCGTGTTTTTAGTGGCGTAAAAATACAAGGAGTGATGGTGAACAGTTACATTGAACAGTTCTTCAATTGTGGATTTAATTTGTTGAATGCGTGGGTCACAAAACTCAATAACTTCGCCTGTATCGGTGCAGATAACATGGTCGTGTTGTTTAGAGCTGTGCGACTTTTCAAATTGCGCAATGTTCTTTCCAAATTGATGCTTACGAACCAAGTTACAAGCTAAAAGCAGTTCGATGGTGTTGTACAAAGTGGCACGAGAAACGCGATAATTGTGATTTTTCATTTTAATATAAAGCGACTCCACATCAAAATGACCTTCGTAATCGTATATTTCTGCTAGAATAGCGAAACGCTCAGGTGTTTTACGGTGTCCATTCTGCTCTAGATAAGCTGAAAATATGTCCCGAACTGTATTTTTTAACTCCGTGTTTGGCATAAGCGTCGCAAATTTACGGATAATCTATTTGTTTTCTTGGATTAATAAACGTGGTTCTTTTTAGTTTTTCAACAGTTTTTACACGAAATGAAGGGGAAAGATTTCTCTTTTCTTTATTATTCGGTGCCTCTTCCCGCTAATCCGCTGTATCTCCAACTCGTTTATTCAAACTTCGTCGGAGGATGTCGCTTCTATCGGGGGCATGGGCTATTTGGTATTAAATAATATCATTTAAAATCCTTTAAAAAAATCTTCTAAGCTTACATTAAATTTTTTCAATATTCGAATCAAAGTATTTAATTGAATGTTAGCACCAGCTTCATATTTACCATATTGTGGGCGACTAATATTATTTTCGTATGCAAAGTACTCATAACTCGTGTAACCTGCTTCTTTCCTTATTTGCTTTAACCGTTCACCAATTTTTTTTAACACAAGCCTTTCTTCTTCAGTAATATTTTTCTTCGGAATTATAGTTTGTTTTTTTTGATTCATTATTACTCTTTTAAAAAGGTAAATCAATGAATAGTATGCAAAATATATTACTGCTTTTTTACTTGCTCTTTATTTAGAGTTTTTTTTATTAAATTTGTGTCATATCTACTGAAAAATGAAATACATAGTTATCTTAATCTTGTTTGTAATAATACCCCAAGTTTTTGCTCAAAATAAATTTAATGATAAAAAGCCTGAGATATTAGAAAATAATATTGGACATGCATCAAAATCTGAAAAGTTCACTGAAACATGTTCTGGTGAAACAACATTAAAATCTACCGATTTAAAATGGCTACCGATTCTAACATTAAAATCTTATAAGCCAGAATTAGAAAATGATTTTGATCTAGAGAAAATTAAAACTGACAAACTTCTTTTTAAGTTTAAGGATATAAAAAATATTAGTGAACCAAATGTCAAATCAACCCCACCAGTAATTGGCAGAAATTGGCTAGGAAATATTAATAGTGGAAGCTCGCCTATGGACAATAATATCGCTATTTCAAACGACGGTATAATTGTAAGTGTTGCAAATTCTACTTTAGAAATTGACGATGAAAATGGTAATTTACTTTACTATAATGACTTAGTAACATTTTTTAATGACGCATTAATACAAACGGTTTGCGACCCTGTTGTCATTTACGATAACTTAACTGATAGATTTGTCTTGTTTTTTCAAGAAAGCTCCGGCTTAGCAAGTAATAGTAAATTGTGTATTTGTTTTTCAAAATCTAACAATCCTTCAGTTGATGGTTGGTGGAAGTATAAACTAACTGGTAATCCATTAAATGATAACTCTTGGTTTGATTACCCTAAAATTTCAATTAACGATAACGAATTATACATTACAGGAAATCTTTTCTTTGAATCTGGAGGTTTTAACGAAGCGGTTTTATATCAAATTGACAAACTTGATGGCTATAATGGATCTTCTTTAACTTGGCAGTATTGGAATAATTTTTCTGGTAATCCATTTACGTTACTTCCAGTAGGAAACGGACAAGGATTATCATTTGGTCCGGGTTGCTACTTGATTTCAACTAAATCAGCAGGATCAAATAAAGTTAATTTATACGATTTAACTGACGATATGTCAGGTAACCCAGTTATTAATTACTACTCAGTCAACACAACAGCTTATTCGCCTGCTGCAAATTCTGAACAACTTGGAAACAGTTGTTTACTTAGCACAGGAGATTGCAGGACATTAAGTGGATTTTACTTAGATGGAATAATTCATTTTGTTTTTCATTCAGATATAGGTAATGGGTGGAATGGGATTAATTACAATCGATTAGACGTTCAGTCATTAACAAATCAATCAAGCACATATGGATTAACTGGACAATTTGACTATTCATACCCATCTATTTGTTCAATATCAAATTCACCAACTAACAAGTCAGTTTTGATTGGATTTGGAAGAAGTGGATCAAGCATTTACCCTGAAATCCGTGTTGTTAATTGCGATGACGCAATGAATTGGTCTTCTTCAACAATCGTAAAAGCGGGAGAAAATTCTGTTCATTATACTTCTACAACCGAAGAAAGATGGGGTGATTATTCTGGTATTACCCGCCGATATAACTCTTTTCCTCCAACCGCTTGGTTAAATGGGATGTTTGGTAATTCAGAGAACAAATGGGATACTTGGATTTCTGAAATAAGTTTTAATTCCACCAATAGTATAAACAACATTACTTCAAATAAAAACGCTATAAAAGTATTTCCAAATCCTGTAGTAGATGTTCTTAATATAGAGTTTGGTGTTGATGATGAGGAAAATTTGACTATTGATATCGCTAATTTAGAAGGCAAAATCATCAAAAACCTTTATAAAGATTTTGTTTTCGCTGGGTTATATAATTTTTCATTTAACAAAGCAAATTTAGAACCAGGTATATACTTTATTCAGATAAAATTAAAAGACAACATAATAAAAAATGAAAAAATCATTATTAATTAAACTAACAATAATCTCTAGTTTAATTTTTGCTTGCAAAAATTCTGATTACCCCATTCGTCATAAGAAGAGAAATACGAATGATAATAAAGCAATCCTTCATAATTCCGAAAATCAAGAATATTTAGATTCAATAAAAGAAAGTAAGAAAAAAAACAAATTTTAATTATGAGAACTCTAATTGCCATAATGTTCCTTTCAGTATATTTTAATTCTTTTTCTCAAAAAAATAATTGGAGTAAAAACTGTGAAAATGAGGATTCTGAAGTTGAAATATTCAACTGTTTAAAATCATCATTTAATGAAGCAACAAAGTACTTTGAATTTAAATACAATGAATTATTTAAAACGGTAAGTGTAGAAATAAAAAAATATGAGCCGAATAGCACTGAATATGCAATATTATCAAAGTACTACAAGTACTTACCCTTATTAAAAAAAACACTAACAGATAATGCGAAATATTCAGCTGAAATTGAAGTTGCTTCCAACATTGGCGGATCAGGATATGACAATATTAAATTGGAAATTCTTTTAGTGAACATCCAAAAAAATATAGAAATAATTGAAAAAATAAAAACTGAATTACCATCATTTAATTAGTATTTGGAGTCCAGAAACCATCAAACGGCGCGAGTCTGAAAAGCGTTATGAGTAGGAAACACCTAATTTTTAAAAAAAAATGAGAAATACAATTATTGTTTTAAGTTTTATCTTGTTGAATGGATACTTTGTGAATTCACAGGACTTTGTACCTGGTTATTACATTATTAATTCTAATGCTGAATACGCAGTTGCTATACAAAGTGGTCTAGATCATTATACAGATGAAAACGGTTGTAATCATCAGTTTGATATTCAAGACTTAAAAATGAATGAAGGAGAAGTTGTCTTAGCCTATGAATTTTCTAAAAACAAATATTATTGTTTTGATCCTAATGGAAGAATGGTTGTATTTCAAGGCCCAAATTGCTTAACAAAAGCACCAATAAGTGAAGGTTCTGGAGTTGGCAAAATGGAAGAAACAATAGCGTTAATTGATGGGAGTAATTTGGAAGAGGGTTCTTATTATTGGATTATTGGACAAAACACAGCAAACTCTACTGTGAAAATACAGGTTGATAATGGCAAAACATATGATATTCCTACTAATAAAATTACTTTGTACGGTGTACTAATTAAAAATATCATGAAAAATCAATATTACAAAAGTGTTGATGAATAAAAATAAATTCTGATAAATTCAATCTAGATATTTAACTTAAAAATGTTTTTGAGTTAACTTGTTTATTAAAAGGGGTCTCGATTTTCGAACCCCTTTTTTTATGCTAAAATTACTTCTTAGAAGCACACACGAAGTTGGTTCTTTCCAAATTAGTTTTCGAAATCGCACCATAACCACCAATAACATCCACAAAATTATCGTAACCACGCGCTTTCAATATGGAACCAGCAATAATGCTTCGATAACCTCCGGCACAATGCAAAATGAAGGGCTGATCTTTCGGGAATTTTTCCATGTGGTCATTGATAAAATCAAGCGGTGCGCTGTAAGCTGCTTCCAAATGCTCTGCATCGTATTCTCCCGGCTTACGAACGTCAATGATTTTTTCTGCTTTGTCGCCTTTTGCTTCCAATTCTTCCGCGGTAATGCGGCCAATTGAATCTACTTGTTTACCTGCATTTTTCCACGCTTCGATGCCACCATCTAAATATCCGATAACGTAATCGTAGCCCACACGCGCCAAACGTTTAACCGTTTCTTCCTCTTTTCCGGGCTCTGTGATAATCAACAATTGCTGTTTTACATCAGGAATTAAGGCTCCTACCCAAGGCGCAAATTGACCTTCCAAACCGATAGAAATACTGTTAGGTACAAATTCTTTTGCAAATGCAGCTGCTGTTCGCGTGTCTAATAGAATCGCATCTGTTTCATTTGCCGCGGCTTCAAAAGCTTCAACCGACAAAGGACGTAAACCTCTTTCCATCACTTCCTGAATGGCATCATAACCATTTTTGTTCATGGCCACGTTCATTCCGAAATATCCCGGTGGAGGCAATAAACCATCCGTCACTTCTTGTATAAATTCAGCTTTGGTCATGTCAGCGCGCAAAGCATAATTCACTTCCTTTTGATGACCTAAAGTATCAAATGTTTCTTTCGACATGTTTTTTCCGCAAGCACTTCCCGCCCCGTGTGCCGGATAAACGACAACATCATTCGGCAAAGGCATAATTTTCGAACGCAATGAATCAAATAGCAAACCTGCCAATTGTTCTTGTGTCATAGAAGCTGCTTTTTGTGCCAAATCGGGACGTCCCACATCACCAATAAACAAAGTATCTCCTGTAAACAAAGCCACTTCTCTACCCTCTTCATTCAACAATAAATAACACGTTGATTCCATGGTATGCCCTGGCGTATGAAGTACTTTAATGGTAAGTGAACCAAATTTTAAAAGCTCACCGTCTTGTGCCGCATGAAAATCAAAATTAGGTTGCGCCTCAGGTCCGTAAACGATGGTAGCGCCCGTTGCTTTCGCTAAGTCCAAGTGTCCACTTACAAAATCCGCATGAAAATGCGTTTCAAGAATGTATTTTATTTGAACGCCATCTTTTTGTGCTCGTTCTACATACGGTTGAATTTCGCGTAAAGGATCCTTTCCGGAAACGATATAATACGCACCTTGTGCTAAGCAGTTGGTGTAAATTTGTTCAATATTCATGTTTTGTTTCAGTTTTGCGTTTCAAAAGTAAAAAATCTAAGCTTTGATACGTTGAATGATTTGCCAACGAATGTTATAATCTACTAAAATAGTATTCATTGTTTAAGATCTAAGAAAAGAGAAAAAGTATTATTTCCCGACAAGTGTGCTTATCACGACATAAATCCCCATCACCAATACAAACCAGCCAAATCCCTTTTTGAGACTGGAGGCATCCACTTTTTTGGAAACTAGGAATCCTACAAAAATACCCGCAACTGCTGCAGCAGAAAGATAGGAAAGCAAGTGCCAATCGATTGTTGTACCAATATTCATTTCACCTGCAAAGCCACTCAATGATTTTAATGCGATGATTAACAAAGAAGTTCCAACGGCTTTTTTCATGTCCAATCCTGCTAAAATCACCAAAACTGGAATAATCAAAAATCCTCCGCCTGCTCCTACCAAACCCGTTAAAACACCAACTCCAAGACCTTCTGCTAATAAAATCAACACTTTCTTCATTGGACTTGTTTCTGCACCCTCTTTTTTCTTGACTTGTTTGTCTTTTATCATCGAAAAAGAAGCAAAAATCATAAAGAAGGAAAACAAAATCATCAAATAGACATCTTTTGTAATCTCTAATCCCGCAACTTTTCCTAATGTTTCAGGTAATAATTTCACCAAATAAGCACGTGTCGCATAAACCGCAATGATGGAGGGCAAACCAAAACTCAAAGCAATTTTAAAATCAACTTGTTTCTGAATAAACGATCGTATGGCTCCTGCTAAAGCTGTTATACCAACAATAAACAAAGAATACACAATGGCCAATTTCGGTTCGATGCCCAAAATAGACACCAAAATCGGAACCGTTAAAATCGATCCACCACTTCCTACCAGTCCAAGTGACAAACCGACCAATAGCATTAAAACAATTCCAATAGCTAATTCCATAGTGCAAAGTTGCCTTCAATTAATTTCCCCCTCAGCAACTTTTGTTACACCAAAAATAACAAGATTACCGAGTTCCTTGTTAAAACCTGATTTGAATTCACAAATAACTCACTACCTTTGCCCTTCGAATGAATCAGTTTAAGAAAGTTGCTTTTTATACCCTTGGGTGCAAGTTGAATTTCTCAGAAACCTCAACCATTTCCCGCTTATTTGAAGATGCCGGATTTGCGAAAGTTGAATTTGAGGAAACACCTGACGTTTATGTCATTAACACTTGTTCTGTTACGGAAAATGCTGACAAAAAATGCCGTCAACTCGTCAAAAAAGCAATTAAAATCAATCCCGATGCATTTATTGTAATCGTAGGTTGTTATGCGCAACTCAAACCAGAGGAGATTGCAGAAATACCTGGCGTCGATATGGTTTTGGGTGCCAACGAAAAATTTAACATCCTCGAACACCTTGAAAAAGAAGATGGTAAACGCGCCGAAGCCAGTGTAAGTTACGACAACATCAAAAAAACAAAAGAGTTTGTTCCTTCCTTTTCTTTCGGTGATCGCACACGTTCATTTCTGAAAGTGCAAGATGGCTGTGACTACTTTTGTACCTTTTGTACCATTCCCTTAGCGCGTGGTAAAAGCCGTAATGCAAGTATCGAACAAACATTGCTTGAAGCAGAGAAAATAGCACAAACGGATATTAAAGAAGTCGTTTTAACAGGCGTTAATATTGGTGATTTCGGACAAGGTTCGGACGAAAATTTCTTTCAATTGATTCAGCAGTTGGACAAAGTGGAAGGAATCGATCGCTTTCGAATTTCTTCGATAGAACCGAATTTACTTTCGAACGAGATTATTGACTTTTGCCTTAAAGATTCGAAGCGATTTGTACCTCATTTTCACATTCCCCTTCAATCAGGAAGTGATCGCCTTTTGAAATTGATGCGCCGAAAATACTTGAGCAATCTGTATGCGGAACGTGTCGCACAAATCAAATCGATTCGTCCCGATGCTTGTATTGGCGTGGACGTAATTGTTGGATTCCCAGGTGAAACCGATGAAGATTTCATGGAAACAGTTGACTTCCTGAAAAATCTCGACATTTCATATTTACACGTTTTTACCTATTCAGAAAGAGCCAACACAGGTGCACCCAAATTAGGAGAACCCGTTCCAATGGACGTACGAAGAGAGCGTAGCAAACAATTGCATTTGCTTTCTGACCGCAAAAAAAGACAGTTTTATTCAGAAAATGTGGGAACCACTCGTCAAGTGCTTTTTGAGCAGGAAGAAGACGGTGGCTACATGTTCGGATTTACTGAAAATTATATTAAAGTGAAATTCCCTTTCGATGAAAACCTTACGAATACATTTCAAACCATACAACTCACAGAAATCGACAGGGACGGAATAATGAAATGCGAACGAATTGAAAAATTACAAACGAATTAAGACATGAAAACAGTTTACATTACACGTAGAGAGACCTTTAACGCAGCTCACAAATTGTGGAGACCCGATTGGAGCGAAGAAAAAAACTGGGAAGTTTTCGGAAAATGTTCCAACCACAATTGGCATGGACATAACTTTCAACTATTTGTAACGGTAAAAGGTGTTCCCCATCCTGACACGGGTTTTATCATCAATTTAAAAACCTTGAGCGTCATCATTCGTGAACGTGTGATTGAAGCTTTAGATCATAAAAACTTAAACTTAGACGTGCCGTTCTTGGAAGGGATCATGGCGTCAACAGAAAATTTAGCCATTGCCATTTGGGACTTGATTGAAGATGAAATCAAAGAACAAGGAGGCGAATTGGCCAAAATCAAAATCATTGAAACAGAAAACAATTTTGTAGATTATTACGGAGGTCGAGAACCTTTTTAAGCTACAAACGTTTTACTAAAAAAGACATTTTGGAAGATTTAAAACTACAGGAACATTACCGTTCCATCATAACAGGCTTAGGAGAAAACCCAGAACGCGAAGGATTGCTCAAAACACCCGAGCGCGTAGCCAAAGCAATGAAATTTTTGACGCACGGTTACGACTTGAATCCAGACGACATCATCAAGCAAGCTTTGTTTCATGAAGAATATTCCGAAATGGTTTTGGTAAAAGACATCGAAGTCTATTCGTTATGTGAGCACCACATGTTGCCTTTCTTTGGAAAAGCACACATTGCCTACATTCCCAATGGCAAAATCGTTGGTTTAAGCAAAATTCCTCGTGTAGTTGATGCGTATGCTCGTCGTTTGCAAGTACAAGAACGTTTGACCCTAGAAATCCGTGATTGCATTCAAAGAACCCTTGAACCTAAAGGAGTTGCCGTTGTAATTGAATGTTCACACATGTGCATGCAGATGCGTGGTGTACAAAAGCAAAATTCAGCAACAACAACGAGCGCTTTTACAGGCTTGT
>CAZHPL010000067.1:0-438 GCA_964534495.1 uncultured Lishizhenia sp. | reverse complement strand
TGTTTATGAATAACGACGCAACCCGTAAAGAATTTATCAGCCTGATTAAGTCTAATTTGCATTAATAGGCAAGGATTCCAATTTACGTTTGCATTCCCTTTAAACGCATGTTTTGAGTGAAATTTGAAGCTTTCAATAGTTAAGCCTTCTTTTCATTTTTAGGCGCCATTTTCCGCCTCCAATTCCAAGTTTGTTTCGCTTGCTACTACGCCTTAATTCCCTTTTAAAAGAGCTTCCTTCGGTCGCTTTTCAAAACGGAAAGACTGAGTGCAAACGTTCACAAAGCTTTCCATTTTCGTCGGGGCGTGTGAATTGATTTGAAAATGAATCGATTTGAAAATTTGAAAATGGGGATTTTTATTGTTGCTCGATTTTTTTTCTCCCCTGAGGAGATAGGCTTAGTAGTTGGGGGGGGGGAGTAAGAGGGGTGAAATCAAA
>CAZHPL010000066.1:0-13217 GCA_964534495.1 uncultured Lishizhenia sp. | reverse complement strand
GAACCGTAATTGCTCTTGGTGGTTCGATTTTTAAAGGTCGTAAAGAATACGAACGATTTAAAATGTTTGTACCAATCAAAGCCAACTTGTGTGAATCCGAAAAGCTATACGAAATACGTGCGTCAAAAATCCAATTTCCTGTTCTATGCTTGTAGAAATAATCCATGTAGCGTAAATCTTGCAAGTATTCGTTATTGATGGTTACTTGTTCAAAATCCTTAATGATTGCATCCATATTTACGATTTTCGAAAAGTATTTCGCACTAGCACCAATCGCTAACTTTTTGTTGTAAACCATTTCACAATCAGCCTTCAAATTGTGTAAGAAACGGTATTTCAAAATGCCTTTTGAACCATCCAATGAAGTTGATTTATAACTAAATACTCGATTCAAAGAATCCGTAGCATATACATAATCAGGCGTCAACGTTTTTGGAACGATATAATTGTAACCAAACATAAATGTCATGTCCACCTTTTTACCAAATTTTGCAGCACCTGCAAACGAAGCATCAATTCCTGTCACACGTGATTGACCTGTATTCAAAAACATGAATCCTGCACTTGATCCCATTGTTTGTAACGACGTTAATTCATGCCATACACCAAACATGTATTCAATCGTATTTTGATATTCTTGCCAAAATGCAGCAACATCCAAGTACCCCATTACACCGCCTAATTTCAATCCTTGTTTGATTCCGATTTCAGCATTCCAACTACTTTCTGGTTTTAAGTTTGGATTTGGGAAAACGCCGAAGTTACCAACTCCCGTTTTGATAAAGCGCTCCGTGATAGTAGGAAAACGATACCCTTGACCATACGAACCTCGCAAATACGTTTCTTGGTACAATTTCAAGCTACCTCCCGCTCTAAAAATAGGCTTCAAAGCCGTAATTGTATCATTTAATTGGAAATATTCTAAACGGCCACCAGCAGATAAATTCAAGGATTTATTGAACTTACTTTCCAATTGTGCATACGTGGAAATGTTCAACATTTTGTTATTTGGCGAACCAGAACCTACATAAATATTGGCAAATGAATTTGTATAAGTTCCTGTTACTCCTGCAATGAAATCTAAGTTTTTCAAATCAGGATAACGCTTTTGAAACATATAATCACCGTAATAGGTGGTTGCATTATTGGACTGATTAGCAGACATTTGATTATCTACGTGCAAAATGCGCGTTCTTAAATAGTGTTTACCATCTGTTTGTGTCAAGAAATTCACAAATGGGTCAATATTAAAAATGAATTGGTCTTGCAAGAAAATAGCACCCGGATAAGCACGGTATAAGCCCGTAGAATCATTCAACCACGCTAACGGCATAACACTGTGTGCCATCATGAAATTACCGTTTGTCCCGTAACTTAAACCCTTGATTTTTTTTGAACGATAACGAATATTAAAATTCAAACGCCCTCTTTTTGAAACCAAATCTTTTTCTGAAAAATTGGAAATGGTATCAGGAAAAATGGTTGCAACCAATGAATCCGTTTTGGGCGGACCGATGTATCCATGATCAAAATTGATGTTCCCACCTACAACGACATCCAAATTCCCGAACATTTGCGAATGCAAAAAATTCATTCCATGAATACCTGGATATTGATGCCACCACTTGTTTCCCGGAACACTTGGCGCGGAATACAATCCCGAATAAACATTCACTTTTGTCAATGGTTTTGAAGTTGGATATGCAGTTCGAATATGCACAGAACCTGAAAGCGCAGAACTACCCGATAATACAGAAGCGGCTCCTTTAATTACTTCAATTTGACTAATATTTTCAACGGGAATAAAGCTCCATTCAGGTCGACCTGCATCACCTGAAAGCATTGGCATATCGTCAACAATAACAGCTACTTTAGAACCTACACCGAATGTAAATCCACTTCCACCACGAATTTGAGGTTCACCATCTAAAATATTAAGCCCCGGCGTTTGATCCAGGGCTGTTTCAATACTTCTTGTGTTTTTATTTTCAATCAATTGTGGCTTCAAAACCACCATTGTAACCGTCTGTTCTTCAATAGGCTTGTCGAATTTACCTACTTTAATATCAATTTCTTTTAGCTCTCGTGTGAAAGCTTTTAGCGTGATATCTAATTTAAGTTCTTTACCTGCTTCAACATTTACAGACAAAGTATCGTTAATCATGCCTGTAAAGCGGCAAACTAATCGACACGTACCAATAGGTAAATCCAATGAATATTTACCCTTTTCATCTGTAAGTGCACCAATGGTAACGTCCTTGCGATAAATTACAGCTGCACCCGCTAATGGCTCGCCTTTTTCATCTTTTACAGTACCAGCAACGGTTCCCGTTTGAGCAAAAAAAGACTTTCCTATTAAAAGGAAGAAAACAAACAGTCCAAATCTCATGTAGAAAGATTAAGTTCGACTTAAGGAACAAGTACTTTTATAGCACCTGAATTTCCTTTAATCAAATACAAACCAGAACGCAATGTTCTACCATTTAATTCAGAAGCTGAACCTGAAAATAAAACAGAGCCGTTCATTTGAATAACTTCCAATTGTTCAGTTGTGTTTGAAATGATTAATCCGTTAGCATAACTAGCTGCAAATTTGACAATCGTAACTTCTTCAACTCCAACAGATTGGTTTATTGTAACGTTAACAGTTGCTTGGTCACAAGTTGCTGGCGTATCACTATCGCAAACACCATAAACAAATGAATCTGCACCATAATAAGCAGCATTTGGCGTGTAAAGAATCGTTCCATCTGTGTTAGCTGTTGCAGTTCCATGACTCGCTTGTGTTACAATGTTCACTGAACTTGCACTGATATGATTTTCTGGGTCATTATCGTTTGTCAATACAGGAATCGTAACAGCTGCACCTTGATTTGTAGTTGCCTCATCATCACTTGCAACGATAGGTTGATTCGTCACAACAGGATTGTAAATCAATTGAACATCATCAATTAACACCTCATCATTTGCTGCACCACCACCTGGTGTTTGATTTGTAGTGAATGAAACTAATAAAAATTGAACATTCGTCGCGGGACCTTCATTTACAAAAGGAACTGATTTACGCACCCATTGTCCATTTGTCGAAGGATAATTTAACTCCGCTCTTGAAACAACATGAGGTAATGAATTCGCATCAATTGGATCTCTAAAATCATAGGCATCGTGCAAAATAGCGTGCATACGAGCGTTTGGATTTCCACTTGCAGGTGTAAATTTCACCCAAAAAACGATAGAATCTGGATGATCGGTAATTGCCTCAGAAAAATTCGCGTCCGCAGTTTTAGAAAAATTATAGTTGGAAGAACTATTCGCTGTACTACTTCCCATATTAATAATTCCAAGTGTCATGTTACCATTTGCCACTACTCCAAGCGTACTTACTGACCAAATTCTAGCGCAATAACTACCCGTTGCACCTGATCGAATACTAGTAGATTGTTGAACTTGTTTGCTTCCGAAAGAAGATAAACTTCCTGTTCCAGTCTTGAAACTATTCCAGTTTGTTGGCTCTTCAGTGCTTTGCCCTACATTCTCCCACGCCTCCATATTTCCGTTTCCAATCTGCGTTTGAGCGTTACCATACATCCCGTACAATAAAGCAATACTCAGTGTAAATTTTTTCATTTTTATTTTGGTTTCAAAAGGGCAAAATTAGTAAAAGTTGATAGTATCATCGATTTTTTTATCAACATGTCCGTTCTGAAATACCTATTTTTGTCCATGCACTTTAAAGAAGTAAACACAAATATCGAACTTCCAGTAATGGAACATTTCTATACAATTCAAGGGGAAGGTCATTATTCTGGAAGAGCTGCCTACTTTATTCGACTGGCTGGATGTGACGTCGGATGTGTATGGTGTGATGTCAAAGAAAGTTGGGATGTAGAGGAACATCCATTACTGAAAGTGAGTGAGTTAATCGAAATCATTCGATCATCAGGAACCGATTTTGTTGTTATTACAGGAGGTGAACCCGCTATGTACGACCTTGACTTTTTCGTAACGCAATTGCAAGAAAATGGCATGGAAGTTGCCATCGAAACATCAGGAACGTATACTTTGAAAGGAAATGTGGATTGGTATTGTTTTTCACCCAAAAAATTTAAAAATCCAGTGGAGGAAGCCTACCAAAAAGCAACGGAACTGAAAGTGGTCGTTTTTCATCCATCTGATTTAAAATGGGCGGAAGAACATGCGGCAAAAACCAATAAAAACTGCTTACTTTACTTGCAACCTGAATGGTCTAAAAGTGAAAAGTTGCTTCCTGAGATAATTGACTATGTAAAGAGAAACAAAAAGTGGCGAATTTCGTTACAAACACATAAATACATGAATATTCCTTAATTATGGCTGCACGTTTTTTTTACCTCCTCACTTTTTGCTTGCTAATTGTAAGTTGTTCGGAAGCACAATTTCCTTATTCTACAAGCAATAAAAAAGCCATTAAATTATTCGAAGAAGCACAAAAAGCTCCAGATGTAGAATATGATCCGAATAAAGGCCCTAATTATCAAAAAGGAATTGAATTAGCAAATGAAGCATTAACAAAAGATCAAAACTTTTGGGAAGCGCATTTATTAATCGCTGAATTTTATGAGCGCTCGATGGACTATCCGAATGCGATTGAACATTATAAACGTGCTTTGGAAATTGACCCTAACCACAGCATAAGTGGGTCAACCTATTTTTATTTGGCTGCCTGTCAACAAGGAATTGGTAAATATGACGATGCTTTAGCTTCTATCGAACGATTTTTACGTAATCCCAATGCGAATGAAAACATGTTGGGACCTGCTCGCATGTTACAGATGAATGCTTCTTTTGCAAAAAATGCAATCAAAAATCCCAAACCGTTTAATCCCATCAATATCGGGCCTGGAATCAATACACAATATTCTGAATATTTTCCTGCCATAACTGTAGATAGTAAAACGCTTCTTTTTACCAGAAGAATTCCTGACCCAAGGGTTGAACATTATGGTGAGCAAGAAGATTTTTATGTTTCTAAATATGGAGATGACAAAAAATGGGGAATGGCTGTACCAATGCCGCAAAATGTAAATACGATCAATAATGAAGGTGCGCCAACACTTGCTCCAGATGGACGCAGCTTGATTTTTGTGGGTTGTTCAGACCAAACAGGAACTTATTATGGTGAAAACCGTGAAGGAAAAGGAAGCTGTGATTTATTTTTCACGCAGCGCATTGGCGCAAAATGGACCAATCCAATCAATTTACCAGGAAACGTTAACTCAACGCATTGGGAAACGCAACCTTCTCTTTCTTCGGATGGAAAAACGTTGTACTTCATTCGAGGAATCAGAGGAAATAACGGTCGAAAAGATGCTGATATTTATGTTTCTTATTTGCAAGAAGATGGCACATGGGGAACCGCACAACGTTTGCCGAATACGATTAACACACCAATGGCAGAGGAATCTGTTCATATTCACCCGGATGGAAGAACACTTTATTTTGCATCCAGAGGTCATGTAGGAATGGGAGGATCTGATTTATTTGTTTCCCGAATGGACGATAACGGAAATTGGTCAAAACCCGAAAATTTGGGATATCCAATTAACACGCAATATGACGAAAATTCATTGATGGTGTCTGCTTCCGGTGAAATTGCCTATTTTGCTTCCAATAGAACAGGTGGTTTTGGAGGTTTGGATATCTACTTTTTTGAATTACCACAAGATGTTCGTCCAGTAAAGACACTTTATTTTGATGGAAAAGTGTTTGATGCTGTTTCTAAAAACACAGTTCCTGGACATTTCCAATTGACGGATATCAAAACAGGAAAAGTGATGATTATATCGGATGCCGACAAAACAGACGGTACGTTCATGGTGGCTTTGCCCATCAATCGTGAATACGCCATTTCGGTTACCTACCCTGGATATTTCCCCTATTCTTTGAATTTCAACTTATTGATTCCAGATGGAAAGGACAGCTACCATTTGGACATTCCGATGAATCCTGAAACAAGTCAACAAGAGAATGTTTTGGCGAATGTGTTCTTTGATTTAGGAAAATCCACTTTACGTCCAGAATCCAAAGTAGAATTGAATGGATTGGTGAGTTATTTAAAAAGAAATCCATCTATTAAAATTGAATTAGGTGGACATACCGACTCACGCGGAAACAAGGAGGATAATATGAAATTATCCAATGACCGTGCTAAAAGCGTTTATGACTTCTTGATTGCAGGTGGCATCACAGCCGATCGTTTAACGTATAAAGGTTACGGCTCCACAAAACCAATCATTACCGATGCTGAAATTGCAAAATTGAGTGAAATCGAAAAAGAACAAGCGCATCAAAAAAACCGTAGAACCGTTTACACCATTCTGAAATGAAAGCAATACTCCGAGTAATTCGCGTATTAAACTTGTTCATCGTTCTGCTCACTATGAGCGGTGTGGCTTTTTACTTGCTAAAGACGTATTATTATCAACCCATCGATTTTAGCTATTTATACTACGCTTTACTCATTATTTCAACAATGATTATTGCCGCAGCCGGAAACATGATAAACGACTATTTTGATGTGAAAGCAGATCGCATCAACAAACCAGATAAACTAGTTATTTCCAAGTACATTAAGAAAAAGAAAGTCATAGTTATACATTGGTTTTTGAATGTTATTGCCGCAGGAATTTCCGTTTTGCTTACAATAAAATACAATAGCTTTTTGTTCTTGTTTGTACACTTGGCTGCCATGAATTTGCTTTGGTTTTACAGTGCCTATTTCAAGAAAAAGTTATTTGTAGGAAATCTGGTCATTGCTGGTTTGACCTCACTTGTTCCGTTACTTAGCGTTTGGTTTTTCAAAGCCGCCAATGAAAGCGCGCATCCTTATTCTCCCTATCATGCTGAAACATGGAGCGTTTACTTGGATTATTCTTTTGTTTATTTTACTGTATTTTGTGCCTTTTTCGAAAATTTAGCTCGAGAAATATCTAAAGATATTCAAGATGTGACAGGTGATAAATTGATTCATGTGGTTTCCTTACCGATGAAAATCGGTGTAAAAAAAGCTGGTTGGATTGCCATTTTGCTTTTACAAATCCCAACATTTGCAGGAATTTATGTCATTTCTCAACATTTAATTCCTATTAATTTGGTTTCCATGATTTTATTGGGCGTTTGTGCTGCCCTCAACTTTTCGTGTATTGTCTTCACATTTATCCACAAAGAATTTCCATTCCAAATTGTAAATACTGTGATTAAATGGAGTATGTTGATTGGAGTGACCACCTTTTTCACGAATACCTTATGAAAATCATACTTGGCTCTGCCTCTCCTAGAAGAGCAGAATTATTAGGTCAAATGGGATTCACTTACGAAATTCGTGTAGCGAATACAGATGAATTATATCCTGAAACACTTGCTGCTGAAGACGTGGCAGGTTACATTTCCAAGCAAAAAGCAGATGCTCTCCTCCCCTCTTTGCAGACAGATGAATTATTGATTTGTGCGGATACTGTTGTCATTATAAATGACATTATTTTAGGGAAACCAGCAAATAAACTAGAAGCGAAACACATGTTGCAACGCTTGTCTGGAAAGAAGCACATCGTTATGACGGGAGTTACAGTTGCATCTAAAATCAAGTCAACTACTTTTTCAGATACAACTTTTGTGGAATTTGCACCACTTTCTGAAAGCGAAATCGATTTTTACATTGAGCAATACCAACCCTTTGACAAAGCAGGATCGTATGGTATTCAGGAATGGATTGGTATGATTGGCATTTCATCTATTCAAGGTTCCTATACCAATGTAATGGGACTTCCTACCCGAGCATTATATCAAGTATTGAAAAATTGGCAATAAAAAAATGGCCATCTAAGTGACAGCCATTTTTTTGAGTTAACCAAACGTTGTGTTTGATGTTTTATAATCTGCGAGATTATAATTTTATGAATTTCTCACATTTTCCGTTGAAAGAAATAAAATAAGTTCCGTTAGATAATCCAGAAACATTAATTGTTTTGGCTGTTGAAAACGCCACTTCTTTTCCAGTTTGATCTAATACTTTCACTGTTCCTTCTAAAGATGAGTTAACATTGATAATATCAGACGTTGGGTTTGGTGAAACAGAGAATGAAATTGCATTTTCGCTTACTCCCGCTTGTGAGCGCACATCAAAAACAATCGTGCCAGGTGAAGTTCCCGTATTAAAATGCGTTACTTCTGCATTGGCGTTATCGTACACATATATTTTTCCATACGAGAAAAAATCCGTGTTGGAAGCGTATAATAAATCGTTGATTGCATCATGAGAAAGCTCGTAGAAATTCAAATCAATTCCAGCAATTGGACCAACATTATTCATAGCTGCGTAATCAAACTGATGCAAAACAGTTTCTTGAGAAACTTGGTAAATTAATTTATCATCGCGCAAAGCTGAAGTTCCACAACCTGTACTTGCAGTTGACAAATTAACGGTGGAAACAGCATTGTCTGCTAGAGCAATTTTTGAAACAGAAGCTCCACTCCAATCTTTATTGTTTACAGCCAAAATGAAATTTCCACTTTTCACAAGATTGTCTGGATTCTTTCCATCTACACCTAAATCGATTTCATTTCCATAAGCCATCGTGTTTAAGTCCAACTTCCCTACGATTCCTTTTTCATTTCCCCAATCGTAACCATTATTAACTGCTACATAAGCTGTTGCTCCATCCATTACAATATTTTGAGAAGCCCATTTCGGACCATTGTTTGCATCAAATGCCTGAATCAAATGCAAATCTGAAATATCATATACATGTAAATAAGCATCATACGTTGTCATGTATTCACCGCGTGTAGCCACTAATTTATTTTGATAAACAGCTAAATTTCGTACACCTGGACAATCAACAGAAGCAATAATTGCATGCGTGTTTAAATTGATTTTGTAAATTTTTGTGTCTGCTGCAACATAATAAAATTCGCCGTCGATTACTAAATCAGAGCCAAAGCGCATTCCGTTTAATGTATCCACAACATGATACACTTGCGTAGCAGGGTTGTAAGACCCAATTGTTACAGGTTCAACAATCACACTGTTTGTGTAATCATAATACCCTTCATTCAAAATCAACACTTGATTGACATACGACTGAGCACTCGCCCAAGATCCGATGGTTAAACCAATCGCTAAAAACACCTTTTTCATCTTTTCGTTTTTTTAAGATAAATAATTAAAACTTGAAGAAGAAAAAAGAAGGAAAAGCACATGAACACAAGGCCCACAAGCGAGTCCGACTTTATTCTGAAGTCTTCACTCCATCCAAGGCAAGTCTTCTGGCTCATGCCAATTTCACTTCGTCTTCCCGCCAAAGCAGTGACCTATTGAAGTGTTTTTAAGGCACATACAGCTGCAGATACAGCTCCGGATTCACACCGGATTCCTTATTAATTTCGATAAACGAAAACCGAAGGACGATGCAAATTTAAAAAAATTACTAGCATTCTATTCTAAATTGTATCTTAGCAATAAAAAACATGAGTGAGACCAACGAAACATTAGACACTACTTCAATTTTAAACAATTCAAATGGAACAGAAAATCTACCTAATTATATAGGCGTTTTAGTTCTAGGTATTTGTTCAATTTTTCCAGGATGTTTTTGTTATGGAATCCCCGGAATAGTATGTGGCATTGTTGCATTATCGTTAAGTTCCAAAGCAAAAAAATTATTGCTTGAAAATCCAAGTAGATATACAGAACAATCCAAGTCACTTGTCAATGCAGGTAAAATTTGTGCAATTGTAGGCATTTCATTATCAAGTTTGTATTTTGTTTTCTTAATTGCCTATTTTGCAGTAGTTGGTTCAATATTAATGCAGCTCCCTAACCATTAATTATCTACATGCTAGTTGAATTTTTAGAAGAAAATCAACAACAATGCTCGATTAAATCCCAGTTTGGAGTGGAATGCCTAGGCTGTGGCACACAACGAGCCATTATTGACTTGTTAAAAGGCGATATTAAGCAGTCATTCGTGGATCAACCTGCTGTTCTTTTATTCATCATTTATGTTATTGGCATCTTAATTCTTTGGAAATCAAAACCTTCGATTTTAAAGCACTTTGTTATTTATGGATTTACAATTATTGGAGCAAGTATGATATTAAGGTTTTCATATAATTTTTTTTTATGATTAAGTTTCAATGAAATATTTATATTTGCCTGAACTTTAATCTACTAATTTTTATGGAACCAACATTAGACGGTGCGCAAGCACAACCAACAAGACCAACTTTTTTAACTGTTTTGTGTATTCTTACATGGATAGCTAGTGGTCTTGGATTTTTAGCCTACTTACTACTAGTTGTGGCAGCAGGAGCTATGCATGACACATTAAAAAGCATCCCAGGAATCGGAGACTTAGTAACAGCTGGAATTGCTTATTTTGCAATTTTAATGTTAGCTGCTGGTGGAAAAATTTTCGGTGCTGTACAAATGTGGAAGCTAAAAGGTATGGGATTCTATATCTACGCTGCATGTGAGTTAATCATGTTCGTAGTTGGATACCTTGCTATTAAAGACATTCCAAACGTTGGATTCCCAACAATGGGATTAGTTTTTTCTTTGTTGTTCATCGGTTTATACGGTATGAACTTAAAACACATGAAAAACTAATTTTCAAATTAAGTTATTGAAACCTCCCTCGTGGAGGTTTTTTTTTGCTTTTTAAGTTTAAACTAAAAAAAGAAACTATCTTTGCACCCGACTATCAAAAAGTTTGGTAGCTACATAAAAATTATTTCAATAATATTGGCATGTATTTAGATTCAGAAAAGAAGAAAGAAATCTTCGCAAAATTTGGTGGTACTGACACAAACACAGGATCAACAGAAGCACAAATCGCTTTATTTTCTTTTAGAATTAGTCATTTGACTGAGCACTTAAAGAAAAATCGTAAAGATTACGGAACGCAACGTGCACTTCAATTATTAGTTGGTAAGCGTCGTAGCTTGTTGACATACTTGAAGAATAAAGATATTGAGAAATATCGTGCTTTGATTAAAGAATTGGGCTTACGTCGTTAATTCGTTTAACAAAGTTAATTTATTGAGAGGGGACATTCGACTTTGGTCGGCTGTCCTTTTTTTGTGTTGTTGTTTTTGATTTCAAGACTACAAGATTTTAAGACTTTAGGACTATAAGGTTTTAAGATGTGGGGACTATGAGAAACTAGAAATTTAAGACTTGGACTAAAAGACATTAAGACACTAGGACTAAAAGACACATTAAGACACTAGGACTAAAAGATTTTAAGACAGAAGGTGATAATAATAGATTTAAATGAAGAAGAATCATAATTTCAGGGAGTTGTTTATTTGGAAGGATTCGATGAGTCTCGTGAAAAAAATCTATTTGCTGACGAGTAAACTCCCAAAAGATGAACGTTTCGGATTGGTTTCACAAATTAATCGTTCTTGTATTTCTATCCCTTCAAACATAGCCGAAGGTTCTGGCAGAACAACAGAAAAAGAGTTCTCTCGTTTCCTTGAAATTGCCATGTCTTCAAGTTATGAATTGGAAACACAGTTAATTTTAGCGTCTGATTTATTCGAAATCAATACTGCCGATGAAATAAATGATTTGAAAAATATACAAAATAAAATTGGTGCTTTTAAAAAAACACTGATAACTGAATAATTATGATTTGACAAAAGAAGTTTGATTTTATTATGACAATTGAAAGTCTTATTGTCTTAAAATCCTACTGTCTTATTGTCGTTAACAATGTAAATAAATAAAAATGAATATAGGTCTAAGAAAGTCAATGATTACCGGCGGCAAGGAGATTAGCGTCGAGACAGGTAAGTTGGCAAAGCAGGCAGATGGGTCTGTTGTAGTGCGTATGGGCGACACTATGTTATTAGCAACGGTTGTTGCTGCACAAGATGCAAAAGAAGGTGTGGATTTCCTTCCACTTACGGTTGATTACAGAGAAAAATACGCTGCGGCGGGTCGTTTTCCAGGTGGATTCTTCCGTAGAGAAGCACGTCCTTCAGAAACAGAAATTTTGGTTATGCGATTGGTGGACAGAGCTTTACGTCCATTATTTCCAGATGATTACCATGCTGAGGTTCAGGTAATGATTCAACTAATGTCGTATGACGGTGTGAACAATCCTGATGCATTGTGTGGTTTCGCTGCTTCTGCGGCAATTGCGGTTTCAAACATTCCGTTCAATGGACCAATGTCTGAAGTACGTGTGGGCCGTGTAAATGGTGAATACATCATTAACCCAACTATGGCAGAAATGGCACTTTCTGATATCGATGTTGTGATTGCAGGTACTGCGAAAGACATCAACATGTTGGAAGGTGAAATGCAAGAAATTTCAGAAGCTGAATTGGTTGAAGTGTTTAAAATTGCGCATGCGGCTATTAAAGAACAATGTCAATTCCAATTAGATTTAGCAGCTGAAATCCCTACTGCAAATCCGAAAAGAGAATACAGTCATGAAGTACACAACGAAGAAGTTCGTGCGAAAGTGTATGAATTAGCAATGGATAAATGCAAAGACGTTGCCCGCATGGGATTAGCGAATAAAGCTAAACGTACAGAGTTATTTGATGCTATTAAAGAAGAAGTAAAAGCTGCGTTCACAGAAGAAGAATTAGCGGAAGTTGGGAAATTTATTTCTCCTTATTTCTCTCAAGTGAAGAAAAAAGCAGTTCGTTGGGTGATGTTGAACGAGCGCAAACGCCTTGACGGACGTAACTTTGACGAAATCAGGCCAATTTGGGCAGAAGTAGATTATTTGCCAATGGTACATGGTTCAGCGGTGTTCACACGTGGAGAAACACAATCTTTGACTACCTTAACATTAGGTGGAAAAATGGACGAGCAATTAATCGACGGAGCAACTTTCGCTGGAACTGAAAAATTCTTATTACACTATAATTTCCCTCCATTCTCAACGGGTGAAGCAAAACCATTACGTGGAACTTCTCGTCGTGAAATCGGTCACGGAAACTTGGCATTAAGAGCATTGAAACCTGTTCTTCCTGAAAATAATCCGTACACCATCCGTATCGTTTCTGATATCCTTGAATCAAATGGTTCGTCTTCCATGGCAACTGTTTGTGCGGGTACATTAGCTTTAATGGATGGTGGTGTTCCTATTAAGGCACCTGTATCTGGAATCGCAATGGGATTGGTAGCTGACGAAGGTAAATTCGCTGTATTGTCTGAT
>CAZHPL010000065.1:11950-13332 GCA_964534495.1 uncultured Lishizhenia sp. | reverse complement strand
CATATTGTGGTTTTGAGTATCGTTTGTGGGTTGGGTGTTTTCTTTTCTATCGAGAAAATGGAGTGGATTGCTGTTTTCCTCATCAGTGCATTGGTTTTATTGGCAGAAGGTTTAAACACTGCATTTGAAAAATTATGCGACCACCTTCATCCTGAAATTCATTACAACATCCGAAAAATCAAAGACATTGCAGCTGGATCCGTTTTGCTAACATCGATTTTGGCATTAATTATTGGTGTCCTAATTTTCCTTCCGAAAATTCTTGATTTGATTGGTATCAAGTTTTGAATTAATACAACAAACGAAAACGTTTACCCGGTAATTGTTGCACAATATTGCTCATTTCAAGATTAAATAAAATCACATTCATTTGCGAAGGTGAAAAATTAGATTTGATACACAAAACATCCGCGTGCAGTTCCGATTCTTCCTTTAATAAATTTACAATTGTTTTTTCTTCAGGCAAAAGTTCAATGAACATTTCTTTTTGTCGTTTCTCTTTTTTTTCCAAATCCCAATTCATCAATTTAAGCAAATCATTTCCGCAGGTAATCAAGTTCGCCTTTTGCTCAAGTATGAGTTTGTTACAACCTGTAGAATATGGTTTGTCTATGTCTCCAGGATAAGCAAACACATCGCGATTGTAGTCATTTGCCAAATTAGCGGTAATTATTGAACCTCCTTTTTCCTTGCTTTCAACCACAATTGTTGCATCCGAAAGTCCAGCCACTATTCGATTACGCATGGGAAAATTCTCTCTATCGGGATTTGTTTTGGTTGTAAATTCAGTCAGTAAACCTCCGTTTTCAATCATTTGAAATGCCACATTTTTATGACGTGAAGGATACAAACGATCCAATCCATGGCCAAGTACACCGACCGTTGAAATGCCTTTCTCCAAACATTTTCGATGCACTTCAATATCCACGCCATAGGCTAAACCACTTACAACTAAAACATCTTTATCTTGAATTGACTCGAGTAATTCTTCCACCAAACGAACGCCATAAGGCGTAATATTTCTGGTTCCAACTACTGAAATTATCTTAGCGTGATTCATTTCAAAATTTCCTTTTGAATATAGAACAATGGGGGTGTCAGGACATTGGCGCAATCTTCTTGGGAAATCTTCATCCGTAAAGAAAACCATATTTCCACCTATTTTCTCGAGGTAATCCAATTGTTCTTGTGCTTTTTCCAGTGCCTCTTTGCGTTTCATTTCTTTCAAAAGCGAAACAGCAATCCCCGATTTTCGCCACAATTGTTGATAGGAAAGCTCAAAAATATCTTGCAAATCATCCACTTTTGAAACCAATTGAATGGCGCGTACAGGACCAATTCCATGCAATAATGAAACGGCAATTTTATAAAGGTCATTTGTT
>CAZHPL010000065.1:903-11940 GCA_964534495.1 uncultured Lishizhenia sp. | reverse complement strand
CATTTGTTGTGTTCACGTATTGTTTTTCACTTTAATTTAATGAAAAAGTTGATATTGAACATCATAAGCAAACAAAAATCTTAATAAGCATCAGGTCTTAAGTCTGTAGTTGACAACTCACGGTTGATACAAAAGGGAGCAAACATACAAGTTGCGTCAATAATTCGTAATTTTGCCGAATTGTCAAACTTTTTCAAACACGTTAGTGATGCGAATTTTATTGATTCTCCTACTCTTCATTCCGATTGGAACATTTGCACAAATAAGTGGGAAAATAAGTGATAGCAACTCAAATGAAGCTTTATATGGTGTAAAAATCATTTCTTCAGATGGTCAAAAAGCAATTTCAACTATTTCAGGTGAATATACCATTACCCCCAAAACCTACCCCGTTTGGATAAAATTCAGCATTTTTGGATATACTGAAGATTCAATAAGGGTAACTAAACCTGGGTTTCACAATGTAGAAATGACGCCCATAACAACTGAAATTAAAACTGTAGTTGTAACAGCAGGTCGTAGAAATCAAGAAATTCAAGACGTGCCAATTTCCATGGAAATCATTAAACCTGAGTTGATCAACAACAAAGGATTTTCTAACTTGGAAAAAGCTGTAAATCAGAGCCCAGGTGTTTTTGCAATGGACGGACAGGTTAGTATTCGCGGTGGTGGTGGTTATGCATATGGTGCAGGTAGCCGTGTGATGCTTCTATGGAATGGAATTCCAATGTTGTCACCTGATGTTGGGGACGCTAAATGGAATGCAGTACCAATGGAACAGTCTTCTCAAATTGAAATATTAAAAGGTGCTTCTTCTGTTTTATATGGAAGTGGTGCATTGAATGGAATCATTGCTTTGACCGAAAAAGAGCCAAGCACAAAGGGCGAATTTAAAGCAAAAATTCAATCAGGAGTTTATTGTAATCCAAAACGCTCTTCGTTAAAATGGTGGAATCACAACCCAACCTTCCACATGGCGGATTTATATTATGGTAAAGCCTACAAAAAAATTGGTTTTACTGTTGGAGCAAACATGTATTATGATTCTAGCTACAAACAAGGCGCGCAAGAAAAACGATTGAGAATCAATGGCTCTATTTATTTTCGTCCAAAAAACGATAAAATAAAAGCAGGAATTAGCTACAATGCTCAATACCAAGACCAAGGCATTTTTGTTTTGTGGAAAAACGACTCAATGGGATTTCAAGCCATGGACAATACACTTTCCCGTCAAAAAGCCATTCGTATCAACTTTGACCCTTATGTGAAGTTTTATGATAAACACAACAATAAACATTACATCCGATCTCGTTATTACTTAGTAACTACTGGGAATTCAGACAATATTTACAACGCCTCATTTGCTCAAATGTATTACTTGGATTATCAAATTCAACGAAAATTAAGCGAAGGAATTAACATTACCGGTGGTGTTACTAATAATACGAGTACAGTAAAAAGTTATGTTTTTGACAATCACTTAGCAATAAATGCGGCTGCGTACGGACAAATTGAAGCCAAAATTAGAAAGTGGGACCTATCAGCTGGTATGCGATTGGAATATTATCAACTTGATACCATGCAACCCGATTCAAAATTTAAAATGGGAGATTCTTTAAACATTCCTATTTACCCTGTTTTTAGAGCTGGTGCACATTATGCAATTAATAAAGCTTCCCATTTACGATTTTCACTTGGTCAAGGAGTTAGATTCCCTTCAATTGCTGAGCGCTTTGTTTCAACTTCAGTAGGTGGTTTAGTTATCTTTAGAAACCCGAATTTAAAACCAGAAAAAGGTTGGGCAGGAGAGGTAGGCTTCAAACAAATTGTGAAATTAGGTCAATCGTGGAAAGGATTTATTGACGTTGCTGCTTTTGTGAATCAATACAGCAACATGACTGAGTTTACATTTGGCATTTATAAACCGGATACAATGTTAGTGCTTCAAACAACAGACCCTGAAGCATTGAATTACTTATACAAATGGGTTGGTTTCCAAGCACAAAATGCTGAAAAAGCGAGAATTACAGGACTTGAACTTTCATTTAATAGCCAAGGAAAAATTGGAGATGTTGAACTAACGTCTTTATTAGGTTACACGTATATGAACCCTGTAACATTGAATAGAAATGCAGAATACCGCAAAACTTTTTCAGATACAAACTCAAACATGCTAAAATATCGATTTAATCACTTGGTTAAGGCTGATATACAAGCTACTTATAAAAAATTCAGTATCGGCTTCTCTTCACGTTACAATAGTTACATGAAAAACATTGATGCTATATTTATTACGCCAATTGGTGGAAGCACCTATTTATTACCAGGATTGAAAGAATATCGTGAGAAATTCAACAAAGGCTCATTAGTATTTGATGCACGAATGAGTTATGACATCATGAAAGAGATTAAAATAAATTTCATAGCCAACAATATCTTTAACGCCGAATACGTTTCTCGACCGGGAGACCATCAAGCACCGCGTAACTTCTTGTTGCAAATGCAATTTTCGTTTTAAATCTTTGTGATTCGTAGAATAAATTACGGTTAGATTTAACAATTATTCGAAAATTTCTGTTAATATTGAAATCTAAACTATGCTTATGAAAGGAAGAATACTTGCTTTTGGATTATTTCTTTTGCCGTTTTTAAACCAGGCACAAATCTCAGGAACAGTTGTTGACAAGGCAAATAATAGCCCACTAATTGGTGTAAAAGTTATTGCATCAGATGGCAACAAAGCGATAACAGATGGAGATGGTAAATTCTTACTGAATTCCAAAACTTTTCCTGTAAAATTAGTTACTTCATTAATTCAATTTGTTACAGACACAACAATTGTTAATGCACCAGGTAATATTACAATTGTACTTGCAGAACCAATGAAAGATTTGGGTACTGTTGTTGTATCTGCAGGTAGACGAGCGCAAGCAATCGAAGAAGTTCCAGTTTCCATGGAAATCATTAAACCACATATTATCGACAACAAAGGAATTGCCAATCTTGAACAAGCTGTAAACCAAACGCCAGGTGTATTCACTATGGATGGTCAAGTGAGTATTCGTGGTGGTTCTGGATTTGCTTACGGTGCGGGGAGTCGTGTTTTGCTTTTATGGAATGGTATGCCTTTATTATCAGGATATGCAGGAGATACGCAATGGAACGCCATACCAATGGAGCAAGCAGCACAAATTGAGGTGATGAAAGGTGCGTCATCTGTACTTTATGGTAGCGGTGCTTTGAACGGAATTATTGCTTTAACTGAGAAAGAACCTTCATTAAAGCCAGAAACGAAATTGAAAGTTCAATACGGAATTTACGATAACCCAAAAAGAGATTCGTTAAAGTGGTGGAAAACTCCTCCTATGAGTCAACAGATTGAATTTTATCATGCACAGATGAGAAAAAGAATGGGATACACAGTATCTACAACTTTGTATCACAATGACGGTTTTCGTCAAGGCGAAATTGAATACAGAGGTCGCGTAAGTGGTACTATTTATTTCAGACCAAAAAATGATCGCATTAAAACAGGAATTGGTTATAATTATCAATTTCAAAAAACAGGTAGTTTCTTAATTTGGCAAGATGGTGATCATGCATACCAACCAGGTGGAGGTACAGACTCAACAGCACCATCGTTAACCTACTCGTTAGGAAATCGCTTATTTATTGACCCATATATCAAGTATATTGACAAAAAAGACAACAAACACAGTTTGAAAACACGTGTTTATTATGCTTCAAATGATATTACTAACAATCCACTACAAAGCAACAGTGCTGTTATTTATTATGCAGATTATCAATTTCAGAAGCAATTCAAAAATGGTATAACCTTAACTTCAGGTGCATCAAACATCACCAATGTTGTCGTATCTAAATTGTTTGGAGACCATACATCTGAAAACTTAGCTTTATATACACAATATGAGCACAAAATTGGAAAATTGGATTTGAGCGCGGGACTTCGTTTGGAGTATTTCCAAATGGATGGAAACAGAGGTGATTCTGATTTCAAATTCAATAAAAACTCAAATTTTGCAATACCATTTTATCCTGTGTTAAGATCTGGTATTCACTATGAGGTTGCAAAATACACGCATCTAAGAGCATCTATTGGACAAGGAATTCGTTACCCATCAGTAGCTGAACGATACACTCAAACATCTGTAGGCGCTTTGAATATTTTCCCAAATTCTACTTTAACTCCGGAAATCGGCTGGGCTGCAGAAATTGGTATTAAACAAGGAGTTAAAATTGGAGATTGGAAAGGAATGATTGATGTTTCAGGATTTATAAACCAATATAAAAACATGATTGAGTTTATGTTTGGCATTTATAATCCCTCAAATATTGTTTTATCAACAGATCCAAATAGCCCAGGATATATCAACAAATGGGTTGGTTTTAAAGCGGTAAACGCTGAAGCGGCAAGAATTACAGGAGTAGATTTCTCTTTCAATAGTATGGGGAAAATCGGAGAAGTAGAAATTCTAACCTTACTTGGATACACTTATATGAATCCAATAAGTATGAACTCTGATTCTGCTTATTTGGCTACTTACTCCCTAACTGGTAGCAACTTATTAAAATATCGCTTTAAGCACTTAGCCAAAGCGGATGTTGAGTTGAATTACAAGCATTACAGTTTAGGTTTTTCTTGTCGATATAATAGCTTTATGAAAAATATTGATAAAATATTTGAAGAACCAATTGCGGGGTCAACTTATGTCTTACCAGGACTTAAAGAATATCGTCAAGAATTCAATAAAGGAAGTTTGGTGTTTGATGTTCGTGTTGGCTATAAAATCAACGATAAATACCGCCTTGGCTTTATGGTGAACAATATTTTGAACACAGAATACACAAGTCGTCCGGGTGATGTTCAAGCACCTAGAAACTATGCTGTTCAGGTTCAAATGAAATTCTAATGCGAATACTTGGAATTATTCCAGCAAGGTTTGGTTCCAGTCGTTTTCCTGGCAAACCTTTGATTGATCTCAAAGGAAAAACAATGATTCATCGTGTTTACGAATCTGTAGTCGATTCAGGATTATTCGACGAGGTTATTGTTGCAACAGATGATAAGCGCATTTTCCAAGAGGTTGAATCTTTCGGTGGAAATGTTGAACTTACTTCATTGGAGCATGCAACAGGAACTGATCGCTGTGGAGAAATCATTGAGCGTAACCCTGGTTTTGATGTTGTAATAAATATTCAAGGTGATGAACCTTTGGTTAATGCATTGCAATTAAGACAATTAATCGAGTTATTTACAAATGAATCCGTTCAAATTGGCACTTTGGTAACACGTAAAATCTCACAAGAAGATGTGTTGAATGTCAACCGTATCAAGGTGGTTGTAGATAAAAATGTAAAGGCGATTTATTTCAGCAGAAGCCCAATTCCGAATACTTTTCATGCCAAAGAAAAAGCATTTGAAAAGCAACACTATTTACGACACATTGGTTTGTACGGGTATCGAGCAGAAACACTAAAGCAATTAGTAAAACTTGTGCCTTGCGAATTAGAACAAATGGAATCTTTGGAGCAACTCAGATGGATGTACAATGGTTTTTCGATCCATACAGCTGAAACTGAAATTGAAACACCGAACATTGATACGCCTGATGATGTAGAAAAGGTTTTGGCACTTTTGTAACATCCTGTTGTTAATTACGTATTCTTTCGTAATTTTGATACATGCATTCTATTGATGAAATATTAATCGAGTTGGTTATTCGGCACGATTGTGTGATAATTCCTTCATTTGGAGGTTTTATTGCTCAAACACATCCCGCTCGTATTGATGTTCAGAATGGCGTAATTTTTCCTCCTTCTAAGCATTTACTTTTTAATAGAAATTTGTTACACAACGATGGACTTTTGATATCCGCTTTCGTTGATTTTAATGCTGTAAGTTATGAAAATGCTCAACAGTATATTTCTGACTTTGTTGTAACGGTTAAGAATGAATTAAATGCAGGCAAACGAGTTGAATTTGAAAAAATTGGGACTTTTCATTTGAACAATGAAGGAACCTTGATTTTTGAGCAAAATCGTTATTTCAATCTCCTTTTAGAAGCATACGGACTTGGTCAAGTAATATTTGTTCCTGGAAAATTAGTTGAAGAAACGGAAGAAATTGAAGTTGAGGCAATAAATGAAAAAGATTTAGAGTTGGTGAACATTCCTGTTGAAGAAAACACTGAAATTATAACCAACGATAAAGATAAACAAGCTCCAATTCTTCAAATTAGAAGAAAAAGAACTTGGGTAAAATATGCCGCAGCTGCTTGTTTTCTTCCTTTGGCTTTTTATTCATATTGGATTCCTGCGAAAACAGATGTGCTTCAGTCAGGTATGATTACTTGGAATGACTTGAATCCATTTTCTCAAAAGCAAATTATATCGGGAAATGGCATACATTTAGGTTTAACTATTCCTAAAATCGAGAAGCCTATCGTAACCCAAACGGTACATGAAGAGCCTTCAAACACTGAACCCGTTATATCTGAAGAAACGAGAATTGAGCCAACGAATGAAACACCAGCAATAAATGTAACGAGCCAAGCAAAAGCGCAAGTTATAATTGGTTGTTTTTCAAGTAATTCCAATGCGGAAAACCTAGTCAAATCATTGCGAAATAAAGGTTTTGACGCAAGTATTGTTCCAGGGGGTGATTTGATTCGTGTTAGTATTGGTGGAGCAAACAGTTTATCAGAAGAAAATACATTAACAGAAAAAGCCAAGTCGCTCGGTTTTGAGTCTTGGATACTTAAATAAATATCTATGAAATTAATCCATACTTTAAAGTTTGCCTTTATAGGGGTAAGCTTTTCTTTTTTAGCTCAGACAACAAACATTGAAGGAAGTAAATACAAGTTCACAGAAATCGTAAAACTACCTTGCACAGCCGTTCAAAGTCAAGGAAAATCGTCCACTTGTTGGAGTTTTTCTGCATTATCATTTTTCGAATCGGAATTATATCGAATGGGCATAAAAGACGTAGCACCACTATCAGAAATGTATATTGTCAGAAAAGCCTATGAATTAAAAGCTGAAAAATTCATTCGCATGGATGGTAAAATTAACTTTGGTGAAGGAGGAGCATTTCATGATATTCCACTCGTGATTAGAAAATTTGGTATTGTTCCTTATGCTGTTTATACAGGATTTCCCGGTGTTAAATACGAGTCTTCCGACTTTTCTGAAGATGGTGGATTAAAGAGCGAAGCTAAACCCATTAATCATGGTGAATTATACAAAGACATCAATGCGTTTATGCAAGAAATGTTAACTCAACTTTCTAATGAAAACGGAATTGACATGGGTTGGAAACGAAATTTCAATAAAAAACTCGATAGTTATTTAGGTGAAGATATTACTGAATTTGAGTGGAATGGAAATAAATACACACCAAAATCATACGCTGCTAGCTTGCGTTTAGACATGGACAACTATGTTTCATTAACTTCATTTACAAATCACCCGATGTACCAAAAATGCATGTTGGAAATTCCAGATAATTGGGCTTGGGGAGAAAGTTACAATGTTGGAATAGATGATTTGATGGAAACAGCAGTAAGTGCTTTGAAAAATGGATACACACTTGCTTGGGGAGCTGATGTTTCAGAGAAAGGGTTTAGTTTTAAAAATGGTATAGCTATTGTACCAAAAGACGAATCTACAATTGCCGTTACAGGAAAAGACTCCAAAGGATTTAATGATGCAGGTGCAGATCGTTCATCCAATGCGTTTTTTAATCCAGGAGAAGAACTGAAAATAACTCCGGAATTAAGACAATTAGCTTATGATAATAAAACAACAACGGATGATCATGGTATGCACATTGTCGGCTTGTATCAAGATCAAAAAGGAGTTAATTATTTCCTTGTAAAAAATTCATGGGGAACAAACAATTTACCTAAAGGGTACTTATATGTTTCAGAAAATTATTTCAAATATAAAACCATCAATATTTACTTACATAAAGATGGGATACCTCAAAATCTAAAAAATAGATTTAAATAATTTTTCGCCCAACCAAACGGATCATTTTTTCATCACTATAAAAAATGACCGAGCAAGATATTGAGGAATTTCATCTCGTTAGAGAATGCCTAAAAGGGAATAAAAGTGCATATAAGAAAATATATGACTTTAATAGTCCTTGGCTTTATTCACTTTGTCTGCGTTACACTACAAATAAAGACGAAGCAAAAGATTTTCTTCAAGATAGCTTTATTGTTATTTTCAACAAACTTGACACTTTCAAATTTGAAGGAAGTTTTAAAGGTTGGATGAGGAGAATAACTGTAAACACAATTCTAAGCGCTTTGCGAAAAAACAAAATTTCATTTGATAATTCTTCTGTTGGTTTAACACAAATTGAAATACCTGATTTAGAATTATTACAACAAATTGAAATCGAGGAATTAAAACGCATTATTAATTCTCTTTCACCTGGAAGAAAGTTAGTATTTACTGCTTATGTCATTGATGGTTTTTCACATAAAGAAATCGCTGAAATGCTAGATATTTCCGAAGGAACTTCAAAATCACAACTTTTTGATGCAAAAAAAGAAATTCAAAAAGCACTTGAAAAAAATTGGATGATTGCTACAAAAAAATAATTGAACTTAGATGGAAGCAAAAAACGACAAATGGCAAGGAGGATTACAATCTCATTTTGAAAATGAAGAAAGCATTGTTCCTTCTAACTTATGGGAGTCCATTGAACAGCAAATACCCGACAAAAAAAGAAAAAAACGCATTTTCTTATATCTATTTACGTCAGGTATGATTGTATTCACTTTTATAATTTCAATTTTGCCATTTACTGGGGTTAAATCAAATACACATCAATCAAAAAACACAAGTAAAGTTGTAAAAAACGAAAACTCAAAATGGTCTAAATCAAAAGTGCATCTTAAATCATCTAATATTTGTGTAACGCAGCCAACTCATACTATAACTAAAATCTCTAAAAATAATAGCGTTAGAAACTCTCCTGTTTCCATTGAACCGAAAATCCTGAATACGAATTCTCATGAATTATTATCTACTAATTTGACAACAACAACTAAGTTTGATGTTAATGTGCGTATGGATGTAAATAATGATACTTCCAATAGATTTAATACTTTGATTTTCTTAAAGCCCTCTCTCCTACTTTTAGAATTAGGAAATTTAATTAAAAATAAATCAAGAAAATATAAAGGACTTGAAATTCAATTATATGGAGGTGTAGGGAAAAACAAGAAAACAATTTCAGGAAATTTTGAATCTGATAATAAGAAATCAAGAGATGTTGGAGAAAGTAATTTTAGTGCATTTTCAAAACAATTTGGTTTCGAAATAATCAAAAACATTCATCCTAATATTAGTGTGGGTTCGGGATTGTACTGCTCACAATCAAATTATGAAAGTAACTGGTTTTTTAGGCAATTATATATGCAAATTGGTGAAAATCAAATTTATTTAAATAGTCCTGAAGGCAAACTAATAATCAACGAGCCCTCTTTTTTAAACACATTTTCGGCTGGTGACACACTTCTTTATAAACTACAAACCCGATTTAGCACTGCGTCGTTTTCCGTTCCCTTGTATGTAAATCTATCAAAGAATATTGGTAAATTTTCAATATTTGGAAAACTTGGAATGTCACTTGAAATGCAAAACAAAGTAAAATCAAATGTTTATACGTTTCGCAATGGACAATTTCTTTCGCTTTCAAATCAACTAGAAAGAAACAAAATTCAATCTTCTTTAAACGGTTTAGGAGCTATTGGTATGAGTTTTAGTATTTCTAAAAATGTTGGTGTTTATATTGAAGAAAGATTCAATATTGGCTTAACTCCTACTGTAAACACTGATGACTATCGTGTATTAAACAAAGCATTTAACACAAACTTTGGGATAATTTTGAAACTAAACCAACCTTGATTTAAAGTATTGCATCTAATAAAAAAAAGAAAAAAATGAGAAAAGTAATTTCAGTTTTGACAGTAATTTTGTTAGTCATTTCTTGCCATAAACAACAAGAAGCAGATTTAACAACAGGAGAAGATATCCTCCAAATGGATATGGATGAAAATGATTATATCCTTGAAGAGCTTTACGCTGCAAATGATTGTTCTATAGATTTGACTCAAATTTTACCTTCTTGCGCACAAATTACCTATTCTTCTGTAGAATATCCAAAAACAATAACGATTGATTTCGGCACTGGATGTATTGATTCAAAAGGAAGAACAAAAAAAGGAAAAATCTATATTGACGTTTCTGGCGATATGCGTGTAGTTGGATCTGAAAAAACCATAACATTTGATAATTTCTTCATAAATGAAGTAAAAATGGAAGGTTCGAAACACGCCAAAAACATAGGATTAAACGCATCACAAAATTATGTAGTTGAAATTGATGGTGAAATTGAGGCTACGAAAAACAATTTAACGAGAAAAAGAGTTTTTCATAGACAGCGTGAATGGATTACAGGAATTGAAACATGTGAAACTGATGATGATGAGTTTTTGATAACAGGTTCAGGTACAATAACAACACGTACTGGTCGAACAATAAATCATAGTATTACAGAAGCAATACATTTAAAACCAAGTACATGTGGTTACCCTTTATCCGGTAAAATTGATTTTGGAAGTACATTACGAGGAGCTATTTTAGACTTCGGAACGGAAAACTGTGATAACCTCGCAACACTAACATTAAAAAGAAGAAATAAAACTTTCCTTATAGATTTGGATACTAGAACAATTATTCATTAACTTAGATTAATATTTATACTATGAAAAAAATAGCACTATTTACAATTATCGGGCTTTCCGTTAATTCTTGTCTTAAAAATAGATACGATCAAGATCAATCAGCAGTTGTAAATTACAAAATTGAAACTGCATTGCATAGCTATAAACTTCAAATTATCTCACAACTACCCAAAAATAATTATGATTATTAATAAGTTTTATTACTTTTCTTGTAAATTTTTTCGCACGGGGTTTTGGGGTTTTGGGG
>CAZHPL010000065.1:0-893 GCA_964534495.1 uncultured Lishizhenia sp. | reverse complement strand
GCATTTGATGAAATGACAAACATTTCTGATCAAGCAATAACTGGAAACTTAGTCTACTATAAGTCAGATAAAGTTACTTTTTTAAAGCCTGGTCAACAAATGGATGATAAAATCGGTTGCAATGTAATCATCACAGTTGATACCTTAAGTGCTACTAGAACGGTAACTGTAGACTACGGTATTTCTAACTGTGAATGTAATGATGGCAAACTTAGAAGAGGTAAAATTGTAACTACTTTTACGGGTTCTTATTTTGATCAAGGAACAATCATTACTCACACTACTGTAAATTACCATGTTAATGATATAAAAATAGAAGGTACAAAAACAGTTGAAAACATGGGGACTAATGCATTAGGAAGACCTTTTTTCAACGTGCAAATTGATGGTACTGGAACATTTCCTAACGGAGACGTTGCAACTTACACTTCAACACGTGTGAGAACATGGATGGTTGGTTTCACGACACCATACAATAAATATGATGATGAATATGATATCACTGGAACCGCTCAAGCAACATTTTCAACCGGCGGTGGATATACAGCAGAAACTTTATCACCAGTAAAAATTAAAGTAGGTTGTCCATTTCCTGTAAGTGGTCAAATAAAAATAGTTCCTGCAACAAAACCTGAGAGAACATTTGACTATGGTAATGGTGCTTGTGATCAGTCATTTTCAATTACAGTAAATGGACACACGTATATTATTCCGTAATGAAATAATGAAAATTAGTCAAAGCCGTCTCAATGAGATGGCTTTTTTGTTTTTTACAATATAAAACAATCAACATCAAATTGTAAAAACTTAAAAAAATCATCTAACTTAAGCTTGTATTTCCATCGATTTAACCCTACCCTTTAAAAATGAAACCAAGAAATCATACCAACCAC
>CAZHPL010000064.1:12694-13603 GCA_964534495.1 uncultured Lishizhenia sp. | reverse complement strand
CAATTCTATTATTCAGGTGAGTTGTTTAATTTATTTCCGTTTAAAAAAGCGAAATTCGATTGGGATGAAGTGTAGTTTTTGGTGGTGCTTTTTAGGTGTGTTTTTTGTTGGACTCAATGCTTCTGCGCAGGAAGCTGTGTTTGATTATTCCCATTGGACAGAACTCACCAAAGGAATGGAGTACATAGAAATGGATGCGCCCATCAAATCCAGTGTTGGCAATTCGAAAATTTCTATTTTGCGTATGAATCCTGATAACTTCGAATTTAGTTTACATACAGCCACACAATACGACAGTAAATCACGTTCCGTTTCTGATTGGGCAGATACTTTTCGCTTGAATGTTGTGTTCAATGCAAGCATGTATGAAATCAGTAAACCATTGGTGGCAAGAGGTTATTTGAAGTCGGGAGAGCATGTGAATAATGGATTGGTGAAAGAATCTTTTCGTTCGATGATTGCATTAAATCCGAAAACAAAGAACCGAAGAAACATCGAAATCGTTGATTTGACCTGTGAATCATTTTACGAGCAAAAACAGGCTTTTGGTAGTTTGGCACAAGGTTTACGAATGATCAATTGCGAGGGTACAGCAATGGCGTGGAATAAGCGAAATCAATCGTGTAGCATGATGGTAGCTGCGCAAGTTTTGTCGTTCGCCATACACGCACAATCAAATGATTCGCTTTATGAAAGATATGCCTTATCATTTAACGAATGCAATTTATTTGGAGGGCGGTCCAGAAACGTCTTTATTAATTGACGTAAATCAACATTGTATTGAGAAAGTAGGGAGTTGGGTCTCAGACACCTACGAGCGTGACGACAACCAATCTTTTTGGAAATTACCCAATGTTATCGGTGTGAAAGTTAGAAATAACTTATTAAAATCAATTTTTTTCGTGATGA
>CAZHPL010000064.1:6201-12684 GCA_964534495.1 uncultured Lishizhenia sp. | reverse complement strand
TTTAGCTTTTAGCTATATGTTCGCACCTTTGTCATGTCAATGTATTTATAACATATACAGCGACACTGTTGAGTAAGAAACACAAACAAAGATTGGCTTTAACGTAAGCTTCACACCAAACCAACTCAGCAGCAATTTTGACATATTAACGTTGATGCTATCGTAAAAAGTTTAGGGTTATCACATAGAACTATCCACTTTCAGTACATTGCACTTCACACACACACTAGGATAGTTTCAGTGTCAACGTATTTAGCAAGAAAAAGCCACTTCAAAGGAAGTGGCTTTTTTTTTGAGTTATTTTATTTGAAAAGTAGATTAAATCAAATTAACATCAAGGATATACGTTCCTTTTATTTTGCTTTCAAAATGAGACAACATGGAGCAAGCAATGATTTTAGGATTTATGCTTTTGTATTTACTCAGTTTACCAAAAAGGATGCTGTCAACAATGGGTGCGCATATCCACGCAATTGTTTTTTGTATATCAAGTTTAGATCGTTTACCTGTAATAAAGGCTGGACGATAAATGAAAGTAGATTCAAAGTTCAGTTTGATGATTTTTTGATCCATTTCACCTTTTAAGCGATTATAAAAAATAAGTGAGTTAGGATTTGAAGTAATTGTACTAACAACATGAATTTGAGAAACATTGTGTTTTCTTGCCAATTCAGCTGCTTTAATAGTGATTTCAAATTGTGCTGCTTCAGATGCGGGAAGTTTTTTATTCTTCTTACTATTTGTTCCCATGCAACAAAACAAGCAATCGACATCAAACACAGCTTCATGCTCTTCTAAATGATCGAAATCTACAATAATTTCTTTCACCCTTTCATCTTTTATGTTACTAGGATATTGATTCAATACAGTAACACTTTCAATGAAATCATCACGAAGAATCATGTTCAGTAGACTTTGTCCAACAACTCCGTTTGTCCCCAAAAGTAAAACTTTACCTCTAACCATTTTCTTTTTTTATCACCAAAAGATTAATTACATTTGAAAAAATAATAGTTTTACTATCAATTCTGTAAGCAATATGAAGAATTTACTTAATAAAATTAATTTTTCTGTTAATCCTCATCTCTATATCAAAGATCCAACTTCTTCTGAATTAGGACGAAATATACTCGACAAAGGTACAAAATTGATCGATGAAATTGGCTACGAACAGTTTACTTTTAAAAAATTAGCAAATTTTATAGAAACGACTGAAGCGTCCATTTACAGATACTTTGAAAGCAAACATAATTTCATTTTGTATCTCATTAATTGGTATTGGTCCATGGTCGAATATCGAATGATGATGAGTGTGTTAAATATTGAAAATCCTAAAGAAAGATTAACACGCGCAATACGAGTAGTAATCGCAATTCCGAATGAAAAAGATGTGCTTTTTTTTCCTGAAGAAGTTTTGTTGAAACGTATTGTTGTGAACGAATCATCAAAGGTTTATTTTACTAAAAACGTTGATGTTGAGAACAGTTTAGGTGCTTTCAATGTTTATAAATCCATTGTGACGCACATTAGCGAAATGATCAACGAGGTTAATCCCAATTACTTCTATGCTAATATGTTGGTTACAACTTTGATTGAAACGTCCAATCAGCAGCGATTCTTTGCGGAACATTTGCCAAGATTGACTACAAAATCAGACGATGAAGATGTGATTGTTCAATTTTCGTTGGACTTAGTCAATAGAGTTATTAAATAAGTGTTTACATTTTTTGTGAATTCACTTTTGGAATGATTTGTATTTTTGCAACAAACTAACAAAAAAGATAGTATTACTTTTAATATAAAATAAAGTCAATGAATGTGCCTACCTACCTTCAGCCATTGACGCGCTTTTTTCTATTGCTCAAGCCTGACAATAAAGAAATAAGGAACGTCTATATTTTTGCTATACTCAGTGGACTTTTGGGTTTAATTCTTCCGCTCGGAATCCAAGCCATTATCAATTTTATTCAAACGGGTCAAGTTACGGCTTCATGGTTTGTACTTGTTTTTGCAGTTGTTGTAGCAATACTTCTTTCAGGTTTATTGAATGTCTTTCAAATGCGCATCACCGAAAATTTGCAACAACGCATTTTTGTAAAAGCCGCTTTTGATTTTGCAGATCGTATTCCAAAAGTTCAGATGGAAGAATTATTGAAACGCTATGCACCTGAGCTGACGAATCGTTTTTTTGATACTTTGACCATTCAGAAAGGCATTTCAAAATTGCTGATCGACTTAACGTCCGCGATTCTTCAGATTTTTTTCGGTCTACTTTTGCTTGCGTTTTATCATTCGTTTTTCATCTTTTTTGGTTTTGGTTTGCTATTGCTGTTGTTTTTCATTTTCAAGTATACCTCGCAAAAGGGTTTGAAAACCAGTATGGATGAGTCTAAAATTAAGTATAAAATTGCGCATTGGTTAGAAGAAATGGCGCATTCTCGCTTGAGCTTTAAAATGGCAGGCAATCCGCGTTATTCTTTAAAAAGAACGGATAAATACTTAGATGAATACATCAAAGCACGTGATGCACATTTTGGAGTTTTGATGCGTCAATATGCGTATTTGATTGGCTTCAAAGTGCTTATCGCATTGGCTTTATTGCTGATTGGTGGGTTGTTGGTGATTAATCAATCCATGAATATCGGTCAATTTGTTGCAGCGGAAATTGTGATTCTATTGATTTTGTCATCTGTCGAAAAATTGATTTTGAGCCTAGAAGTCGCTTACGATGTGTTGACAGCCATTGAAAAAATCGGCGAGGTTACAGATTTGCAGTTGGAACGTACGGATGGCTCTGTCTTATCTCAAAAAGGACCATTTGCTATTGAAGCGCAAGAACTGATTTTCAAAAGTGATTTGTACCAGCGACCGGTCTTAAATGACTTTTCAGTAAAAATTAATCCGGGTGAAAAAGTAGTGTTTATCTCAGATTCAAGTGTGAGTATTCAAGTGTTTTTTGCTTTACTTGGCGGAATTTACCAAGAGTATGAGGGTGTGATTTCAATCAATAAAGTCGCATTGAATTCACTTAATTTGGTCTCACTTCGTGACGAAATTGGAAACTCACTGTATTTCGATAAATTCATCCCTGGTACAATTGAAGAAAATATTAGTCTTGGAAGAACATACGTGACTTTCGAAGAAGTACAGCGCGTTGCAGCATTGATTGGCTTGGACGACGATTTACATTATTTCCCTAATGGTTTTCAGACAGTAATTACACCCGATGCTCATTTTTTACCGAAACATGTAATTCGAAAAATCATGTTGTGTAGAAGTTTAGCAGGTAGTCCAGGATTGTTGCTTTTAGAGGAGCCAATTTATGGATTGAAAGAAAAACAAATTGAACAAGTTCTCAATGTGCTGAAAAACACAAACGACGCAACCATCTTGATTTCAACGGAAAGAAAAGAAATTCTGAACCTTGTTGAACGTGTAATATACATTGAAAAAGGAAAAGTGGTGTTTGATGGAACGCCTGATGCTTACACTAAAAACGTTTTGTCATGCTAAATATTTCACCTAATAACCACAATATAGTTGACACATCAGAGCTTTCTTCATTGCGGAAAGTGGGTAGACAAAAAACGGGAAACAAACTTAGAAAATCGCTCTACATTATTTTGGCCGTTTTGTTTGTGTTTCTTTGTTTGCCTTGGACTCAGAACGTTGCCTCTAAAGGAAAGTTGATTACTTTACGACCTGAACAACGCCCACAAACAGTGCAGACAGTCATCGCTGGCCGAATCGAAAAGTGGTATGTGAAAGACGGCGATAGCGTAAAACGCGGCGATACTTTGTTGTTTATTTCAGAAATCAAAGACGGTTATTTTGATCCGAAATTAGTGGAGCGCACGCAAGACCAATTGCACATTAAAGAAAGAGCCGTTTTGTCTTATGGTGAGAAAGTGTCGGCTTTGGATAATCGCATTGATGCTTTAATCGAATCCGGAAAATTGAAGTTACAACAAGCAAAAATTAAATTGAAGCAAACGCGGTTGAAAGTCACGAGTGATAGCATTGACCACGAAGCCGCAATAACGAATTATCAAGTCGCAAAAGAACAATTCGAGCGCTTTGAGAAATTACACCGTGAAGGATTGAAATCGCAAACGGAACTGGAGATACGTAAAGTTTCGATGCAACGTGCCCAAGCATCCATGATTAGCACACAGCAAAAATGGCTGCAAAGTAAAAACGATGTTATTGATGCAAAAGTGGAATTAAGTTCTATCGAAGCGAAATACCGCGATGAGGTTTCTAAGGCAGAATCGGATAAATTGTCGGCATTAACCAGTATGTATGATTCGGAAGTGGATGTAACAAAATTACAAAGTCAATCAGCCAATTATTCCATTCGAAATGGAATGTATGTGATCACTGCTCCACAAGATGGGGTGGTAACAAAAGTCTTGCAAAGTGGAATCGGAGAAACTATCAAACAAGGCGAGCAAGTACTTACAATTATGCCGTTAATATATGATTTGGCTGTCGAAATGTATATCCGACCAATGGATTTGCCTTTGATTCAAAAAGGTCAGAATGTGCGCTTGCAATTTGATGGATGGCCTGCTATTGTTTTTTCAGGTTGGCCAAATACCAGTTACGGAACGTATGGCGGAAAAGTATTTGCAGTTGATAATTATGCTTCGGAAGATGGAACTTTTCGCGTATTGATTTCTCCCGATAAAAAAGACCACCGATGGCCAAGTGCTTTGCGTGTTGGTGGAGGCGTAAATGCCATGATTTTACTGAAAGATGTTCCCGTTGCTTATGAAATGTGGAGGGTGATTAATGGTTTCCCGCCTGAGTTTTACGGCGAAAAGAAAGTGGATAAAGTTGAAAAGAAAGACAAGAAAAAATGAAACAATTAGTGATTTTCGTGAGCTTGTTTTTTAGTGTTCAAACAATGCTTTCACAAACAATTTTAACGGTACAAGATTTCACAGCTTTAGTTGTCAAAAATCATCCTTTAGCCAAACAAGCAGGACTGGCTATTACGTATGGACAAGGTACTTTATTGAAAGCAAAAGGTGGTTTCGATCCAAAGGTTAATTTCGGAATGGACCAAAAATACTATAATGGCTATCAATATTACAGCGAAATGAATGCTGGATTGAAGGTGCCAACGTGGTATGGAATTGAGGTAAAAACAGGATTTGAATCAAATCGAGGAAGTTATTTGGATCCCCAAAACAAATTACCGGATGGTGGACTTTGGTATGGAGGGTTGTCAGCTAATTTGGGACAAGGAATGTTGATCGATCAACGTCGTGCAGAATTGGTTAAGGCAAAGAAATACGTTGAAAGTGCGCCTTTTGAACAACGTTTGCAATTGAATGAATTGGTCTATAAGTCGGGTTATGCGTATTGGAATTGGTTTTTTATGTACCATGCAAAACAAATTCTCAAAGAAGCATTGACTGCTGCGGATCAACGTTATGAAGCGGTTAGAAGAACAGCAGAATTAGGCGATCGTCCACAAATTGAAGCCGTTGAAGCTGGAATTCAAGTACAAAACAGAACAGCACTTTTGCGTGAATATGAAACCGATTTCAATGTGGCTTCAAGTGAGTTAAACATGTATTTATGGAATGAAAAAAACGAGCCGCTTGAATTGGAATCCTCTACTTTACCTGTAAAAAAAGACAGTGTTTTCAGCATTGCACCTCCCTTTACACTTGCAGAATTAGATACTCTTTTGGCTTCACATCCATATCTAAAAGTTGCTAATTTCAAAATCGAAATGCTTGAAATCGAAAAACGTTTGAAAAAGGAAATGCTAAAACCACAATTGAATTTGCAATATAATTTTCTAAACGAACCTGTAAATTACAATCCTTTCAGTCAAATTTCTATCAATAACTATAAGTGGGGAGTTGGATTTGAAATGCCACTTCTATTACGAAAGGAAAGGGGAGAGGTAGCCTTAGCAAATGTGAAAATTCAAGATGCAGAATGGTCACGTGACGCCAAACAAGCAGAATTGAGAAATAAAATGCAAACAGCTTATTTCGAATGGCAAAATAGTGTACAACAATTGCAAATCTATCAGCAAACTGTTTTAGACACCAAGAAATTGTTGGACGCAGAACGCAATATGTTTGACAATGGTGAGAGTTCACTCTTTCTAATTAATGCTCGTGAAATGGCCTATATTCAATCTTCACTCAAGTTATTAGAGCTCCAAACTAAAAACCAGCAAGCAGCACTGAGTTTGCGATTTGCAAGTGCTCAATTAGTTCCTTAAATTATTTAGAATGGTTCTAAATACCATTTTTGTGGTATTGTCAGAACAATGGATAGGGTGTTACTTTGCACAAAATTCCCTACCATGAAAATTTCATTACATACTTTAATTTTATTCCCAGCCTTAGTTGCCTCTTGCATTGCCTTTTCTCAAGATTCTTTGCGTATTAGAGAACTGAAAGCTGTCGATAAGAAGGTAATTATTTCGACAAATGACCTGCAACGCATGCCGAT
>CAZHPL010000064.1:0-6191 GCA_964534495.1 uncultured Lishizhenia sp. | reverse complement strand
ATACGGAACACAAATCATGACGGGCAAGAAAAACGAAGTCATAGTTCTTAAGAATAGCGATGCAGATTTATCTACTAATAATACGCGCCAAGTTTTCTCAAAAGTTCCAGGTTTATCGGTTTGGGAAAATGATGGTTCAGGTATTCAAGTGGGAGTGGCCGTTCGTGGACTAAGTCCTAATCGTTCTTGGGAATTTAATGTGCGTCAAAATGGCTACGATATTACATCTGAGGCGTATGGATATCCTGAAGCGTATTACAATCCACCGATGGAAGCACTAGAAAAAATTGAAGTGGTGCGTGGCGCAGCGTCTTTGCAATATGGAACACAATTCGGAGGTTTGCTGAATTACGTCACGAAGAAAACATTGGGTGACAAACCATTCTCTTTTGAATCAAGACAGACAGTAGGTTCTTTTGGAATGTTCAATACCTATAACGCCATTGGAGGTAAATGGAAAAAGTGGAATTATTTCGCTTATTATCACCACCGAAATGCTGATGGGTGGAGAGAAAACAGTCGTTATGGCACGAATGCAGGTCATATTTATTTGGCTTACAACTTCAATTCAAAATGGTCGCTATCGGCTGAGTATACACGCATGAATTATTTGAGTCAGCAAGCGGGAGGTTTGACAGATGCACAATTTTATGAAAATCCAAAACAGTCTTTGCGTTCGCGAAATTGGTTCAGTACGCCTTGGAACTCGACTGCTGTGAATTTGGATTACAATGATGGTAAACATTTTAAAATGAATCTAAAAGTGTTTTCAACGATTTCACAGCGAAACAGTGTTGGTTTTACGAAAGCCATCACAACGCTCGATACTTTTAATACGAATTTGGGTTCCTATAATTTCCGACAAGTAGATCGTGATTGGTACAATAATACGGGCTTGGAATGGAGAACATTGACGAAATACACATTATTCGGAAGTGAACAAGCTATTTCTGCGGGCATTCGCGCCTATCACGGAAAAACCTTGCGCAAACAAGCAGGCATTGGAACAGCAAGTGATGACTACGATTTGTACATTACAGCTTTGCAAAATGGCAATGATTGGGGAAAAGACTTGACTTTTGAGACGTGGAATGGTGCCGCATTTTTGGAACATTTATTCCAGTTTGGTAAAAACTTTTCCGTTACACCAGGTGTCCGATATGAGTTTATTCGCACCACAGCTGAAGGCTATATCTCAACAGCATCAAATGGTGTTCTTCCATTAACTGAATCCAATCGCAATGTGATTTTGGGAGGAATCGGTGCTGAATACAAACTTAAAACAACCAATTTCTATGCGAATTTCACACAAGCATTTCGACCAGTAACTTTTTCAGAGTTGATTCCTTCAGCGACAACAGATATAATTGACCAAAACTTAAAGGACGCAAAAGGCTTCAATGCAGACCTTGGCTATCGCGGTCAAATCACAAAAGGATTGCAATTTGATGTAAGTGTTTTTTATTTATTGTACGACAATCGAATTGGAGTGGTCGCACAAAATGGAGCCAATTTCAAAACGAATATCGGAACGTCAATTAGCAAAGGAGTGGAAACATTTGTGGAGGTGCAGCCTTTTGAATGGTTTAATTGGAAAAAAACAGGCAATTTAAAAGTGTTTGGGAATTTTGCTTATGTCAATGCGGAGTATACACGTTGGGCGAATCCGAGTTTGAATAGTAATCCAACTACGAGTATTGAAGGTAAAAAAGTAGAAAATGTTCCGTCAACCATTCAGCGTTATGGACTTTCGTATCAAATCAGTCGCTTTGGTCTTTCAGTTTTGGTAAGCAAAGTGGGAGCTGTTTTCACAGATGCAGCGAATACGGTTGAAGCGAATGCAACAGCCACGATTGGTCAACTTCCTGGTTATACTTTGGTGGATGCATCAGTGTTTGCTAATATCACAAAGAATTTTCAGGCAAGAATTGGAGTAAACAATCTTTTTGATGCGGTATATGCAACCCGTCGAGCAGGTGGTTATCCTGGACCTGGCATTTTACCGGGAGCAGGAAGGTCATTGTATGTTACGTGTACCGTTAAACTGTAACTTTTACGGATTGCAAAAATCACAATGAGCCGGATCTTCTCGTTTGAGTTGGTTCGGCTTCATTTCTTCAAAATCACAGCGGAGACAAGTTTTTATAAAATACTTCACAGATTTCGTCGGTTGATTGCACCATGCGCACGGCAGACCCTCTTCTGTTTTTCTAACCGAGAAACCAGGTGTATTACACGAAGGACAAAGTGATTCCATGCTTTCAACTAGCTTTTTCATAGCACTTTCGATGGTTGACATGCGCGTTGGGTTGTACATCGCACGCATGTCCGTCTCAGCATAAACTTTCCCAAAAATGTTTTTTAACCCTAGAAAAATTTCCTCCAAGTTGGAAAAATCCCCGATTCCTTTGTGAATGTGACAAAATTCCTCGGGGTGTTTTCTCAAGATTAATCGGTGTTCGGGAAATTCAACGAGTTTTGCAAAGCTTTTCAAGTCTTCAGTATTTTCTATCCAACGGCCATTGAAATTGGTGTGGGTTGTCAGTTCTCGAACCGTAATTTCAAGTTCATTTTTTTTATCAAACAACATGATCCACTCTTCGTTTGCTGTTGCAAAAAAATGATGCGGATGTGGACCAAAAGAACCTTCACTGGCAATGACCAAATCAAAAGTTGTTCCTTCCAAAGCGCCAATACATTTTTTACGCAACGTTTTAATAGGGTCTTGTTTTCGCTCGATTTCACCTGTAAAAGTCCCCAATGAATCTGTGTCGAAGTGCGTGGCTATTTCCCATTGCATCTTGAATTTTTGTTCCAATAAGGGAGCAATTACCTTTTCTTTTTGGTGTTTTGTTGCAATAAGAATGTTCCTTTTTTCAAACATATTATAGCTGAATGATTGCTAAATAAACAGGCATTCCTATTGTAATGTTTAGGGGAAAAGTGATAGCGAGTGCCATAGGTAAGTAAATACTCGGATTGGCATTTGGAACAGAAATTTTCATGGCGGCAGGTACAGCAATGTAGGAAGCACTTGCAGCTAAAACAGCCAAAATAAACTGATTTCCTTCTGATGAAGTGACAAATTGCGAAAGAAAAGCAGCCAAACAGCCATTTATCAAAGGAACGAATACCGCAACTAAAGCTACAAACCAACCATGTTTGAAGAAATCTTCTAGTTTTCGCGCACTGTTGATTCCCATATCCAATAAGAAAATAACAAGAAATCCTTTGAATAAATCATTGGTAAACGGCTTCATTCCTTCAGCGGCTTTTTCATTTGCAATATAGCCAATGAGCAAACTTCCAAGAATCAACAAAACACTACTATTTGTCAAAGAATGAAGGATTAAACCTTTCAAACTTTGATTGTGAACCGCTTCTTGATTAAATGTTCGAATCAAAATCACACCGATAATGATTGCAGGTGCTTCCATTAAGGCCATAACAGCTACCATGTGTCCGTCGGATTTTATGTTTAAGGTTTCTAGAAAATTCAAAGCTGTAACGAATGTAACGGCACTTACTGAACCATACGAAGCTGCAATTGCACCTGCATTTTCAACTCCCAGTTTATTCTTGGTTAGGAAAAAAACATAAACAGGAACTAAAATGGCTGCAAGAATGGCAAACACAATTGTAAACACAATTTCTGATGAAAAGGAGCTGTGTGCTAGTTCTTGTCCACCTTTAAATCCGATAGAAAATAGCAAATACAAGGAAATGAACTTGGAGGTTGTCGCAGGGATTTCCAAGTCGCTTTTGAGCTTGACGGCTACAATCCCAAGCACAAAAAATAACAATGCCGGATTGGTTAAATTTTCAAGTAATAATTGATGATTCATTGTTTCTAATTGGGTTTAATTACATACTATCTAAGCTCAATAAATAACACATCATGTTGTCCCATTCTGGTTTTTTTCTTGTTTTATTGAGCTTGAAAAAAGTTTGCTTTAGTCTTTTCATTTTTTTTCTTGCAAAGTTTAAAATTTAATATCATAAGTAATTATTTATATATTTGATTGAAATAATACGATATAGTTATGAACTATACATTAAATCAATTACGTATCTTTCTAAAAGTGACTCAAACAAAGAGTGTTACGAAGGCAGCAGAAGCGTTATACATGACACAGCCTGCGGTTTCTGTTCAATAAAAAAAAACTCCAAAAAATAAAATAAAGTAATTTTTTATTATAATTTTATTTTACCTAACCTAAAACAAATCTTTTTATGCGATTTTTATATTATTGTTTTTTCTCTTTTTTCTTAACAAATAATCTTACAGCTCAAGTAGTAAGTAGTTCGAATTCAGATAAAATAGAATATAATGTAATTGGTGATTTTTCATCAAATGGTTACTTTTCTTTGGATTTAACTCCTTTTCGATCAATGATTTATGGGAATTATCTGAATATTGGTGCTGGAGGAGCATTGGGATTATATAATATTGCACAACGTTTTTCAATTGAAGGTGAATTTATTTACAATTACGGTTACGCAGAAATTCTAAGTTCAAATTGTGATTTTGGTTTAGAGAATTATGATAAAAAAAGTGCAAAGGAATTTGGAGGTACTTTGAGTTATAATATTTCATCTTCAAAAAAATTATTTGAAAAAAATTATGTTCATCTTAAAGATGTAAAAAATATTAGTTACTATACAACATTGCCTGCAAAACAACTTAAAATTTATTCCGTACAATTTGGATATAAAAGTATTGGGATGTATAATTTGAGCAATCCTACTTTTACTTCTTCTTATTATGATGCTGCTTTTGATACAACGTATACAAATAAGTCAGAAAAGACAGTTAGAAGTTTTTTTCAAAATAGCTCTATTTACGTAGGAGTTAAGTTTAGTAAAATCATAAACACAAAATACAGTACAGCCAAATTTGGAAACGTTCAATCTGATCACTTAAATGAGATTTATGGTGGGATTTTAGTTGGTTTTAAACCAAGTTTCCCTCAAATTTATCGATATTACTATGATTCTTTTAAAGTAAATGAAATTAGTGAAGCCGTCCAGATCCCAGTTGTTGGGCAGATGGAATATGAAAATGATTTTAAATTTTTACCTGTTGGTTTTAAAGCTGGTGTAAGTTTGTCTGGAAAAAGTACTAGTGGTGCAATGTTTTGCGAATTAGCTTTATACCCAGGTTATAATCGAAGTATATTTCAACAACTATCTTTAAGAGCAGGGTTATCAATAAGAATTATGCGAGATTTCAGTCCGAATGTTCCTATTGATTAACTGTTTTTTTATGACACAAATCTGAATTTATTTTGAAAGGTTGATACAACAACACTTGCGTTCTATTAGGTATTTATTTAAAAGGCCTCTTTTAGATATCCGAAAGTCATAATTACAAATTGGACTTAAGTCATATTTTTGCTAATACCTTTGTTATTCAAATGAACCAAGTCGCTGATTTCGCGAATTAAAAGTTTGCTTTTATTTTTAATCGTCTGAAAATTCCATAAAATTTTGTTTTTTAGTCAAAATAAAAATAAGGCATTCTTCAGATTTTTAACTTTCGGAAACTTGTATATCAATTAGCCAAATGTTTAAAGTGTAATTTAAGTATTTTTATTTTTTTACCAATTTGCTTAAAAGTAATTGGCATTATTGGCAAATACTATTTTCATAGTAGCGTTTATTTTTTCAGGACCAATCCCATCTCCTTTTGCAATCGTTATTTTTTTCATTTCTGTTTTTTTTACAAAAGTGATGAACTTTATTCATAAGTAATTATTTATATTTGTGATTGAAATAATACGATTTAGTTATGAACTATACATTAAATCAATTACGTGTCTTTCTAAAAGTGACTCAAACAAAGAGTGTTACCAAGGCGGCAGAAGAACTTTTTATGACCCAGCCAGCGGTCTCTGTTCAACTAAAAAATTTTCAAGATCAGTTTGATATTCCTTTAATTGAAGTGATAAAAAAGCGAATTTATATTACCGATTTTGGATTTGAGGTGGCAGTAGCTGCTGAAAAAATCCTAGCAGAAGTAAATGAAATAAAATACAAAGCGCTGGCACACAATGGATTTTTGTCAGGAAAATTGAAGCTTTCTGTGGTATCAACAGCCAAGTATGTCATTCCGTATTATATCGCTGATTTTTTGAAAACGAACCCAGGTGTTGAATTGGTTTTGGATGTGTCCAACCGATCAAAAGTGA
>CAZHPL010000063.1:0-13720 GCA_964534495.1 uncultured Lishizhenia sp. | reverse complement strand
ACATTAAAACGGACGTTTTCAAACGTATTATGTGGTTTGGTTATTCCGGAGAATCGGGAATGGTGGCTTTAAACCCTGAACGTGTAAAGGAAATTGCTAAGTTGAACAAAAACGGCGTAAAACCTAAAGATTTGAACGAATTCGTAGTGACTGCAAAAGTGGTTGAAGAAATCGGATATTCAAATGTAGTTGGTCAGGATAGCGTAAATCGTTTTGAGAAATCATTCAACAATAACAACAAGAAAAAGAACAAAAATAATCGCAACAAGAAACGTCCGAACAACGACGCCAAAAAACCAAATCAACAAGCATGAAACGCATAATCTTATTTTTTAGCTTGACCTTTCTACTTGCCGCTTGTGGAACCGATGCGTATTACGACAAATCGTTCACTTTCGCAGGTCATAAATGGGAGCAAAAGGTAAAACCGAGTTTTGTAGTTGATTTCAAAGACACAAGTAAATTGTACGATTTCGTTTTAACACTCAGAACAACAGAAGATTACAAATACAGTAATATTTGGATTTTCCTCAATAGCAAACCTCCCGTTGGCGAAAGCGTACGTGAACCATATGAAATAAAAACCACGTACCCTGATGGAAATTGGATAGGTAAAAAAACAGGTTCTTTGGTGGAACATCAATTGATTTTTAAGCGAAGAAAATTACCTTTCAAAGGAAAATACACTTTTACGGTCGAACAAGGAATTACCCAAAAAAGCGTGGACGAGATTATGGACATTTCGTTCAGAGTTGAAGAAGTAAAATAACTAACATGCGTTTTCGAACATTGACATTGGATGAGCTAAAATCACTCGAAGCCGAGTTCAAACATTTTTTGATTGTCAATCACCTTTACAAAGAAGAGTGGGAAACATTAAATAAATCAAACCCAAATAAAGCTCAGGAAATCGTAGCACTTTTCAGTGATACTGTTTTGGAAAAAGTGTACAATAAAATTCATTTTTTAGAATTGAGACTCCCTCACTCCTATTCAATTTATCATCTTGAAAAAGAAAGTGTTAACTCCATTCAGATTCAATCACCAGAAAAGAAACACTCCTTGGAAAAGAATGAAGAAATTGAAGAAGCTTTGAATCATCATTACCGGGAATTAGATATTTATTTTGGTAATAAAAAATATGAAAAAACGAAAGCGGACTTTGTATTTGAACTAATTGAGCAAGGATGTCATTTGTCAAATGAAACAGTTTGGCACGCTTTTTCGTCATTCATCGGCCAAGGAAAAAAACCACCCCACTAATACTAGGAAAAATCTATTTTTTGAAGCCGCATTTTTGGCTACTACTTTCAGCTCTAAAGCAACTGAACTTTCTTACAAATGGAAAGCAAACACTGCTTACACATTTAGCGCTTTGGTCACAGACAACATTCAGACTTCCATGATGGGGATGAATGTGCAAGACAAGTATACAACCACCATCGATTTCGTAATGGCAATTCAATCGGTTGACAACGAAGGAACGGCAAGCGGACGTTTGTATTTAATCAACTACACGGTAAAAAATGGAAAAGGCGCGACGGTTGCCTCTATTTTAAATGTTCCCAAAAATGCTATTCAAAGTGAAATTAAAGTGGACAACAAAGGGAATTTTACCTTTTTGAAAACGGTAACACTTGTAACCACACCCACTTCAAACGCTTTAGTTTATGCGAATACAACAGAAAATGGTGCGCAAGCAGGTGGCGTTGTCGGAGATGAAAAAGTGGATGTGTATGCTGAATTTGATCCAAAAACAGGAAAGTTGAAAGCAGGTTACACCGTTCAGACAGTAAAAACACCGAAAAAAGTAGATGTAAAAGAGAATGAAGAAAGTGATTTCTTAGATGTTTTCCCGTATGATTTATTGGATTTTTTATTGCTACCGGAAGGTGATGTAAAAGCAAATGATCAAATGGAAGTAACAGCAGGTATGTACACCGTTAAAGAAAATATCAAAAGTTTAACCGCAACGCAAGCAGTTATAGGTGAAGAAATCTCAACGAACAAAAACAACGACATGTTTCAAGGTGGAGCAAATGGTTCTTTTGACGACGGACAACAACAATTTCAAATGCAAGGGATGGGCGGTGAAAGTCAAATGGACTTAGATGCTGAAGACCAAGCGGCTATGGGAATGGCAAAAGGAATGGCTCCAGATATGAGTGGAAATTTGACGACTACTTTTGATGTCGTGAATGGAATGTTCTTAAATTCAAAAGGTACGATTACAACAAATCTAGATATGATGGGAGCAAAAATGACCGTTGTTTCCAATTTCGATTTGAAGAAAAAGCCTTAATAACGCAAAAGGAAGCATCTTTTTTTTGAATTTATCGTATATAAACTTAAATTTGCTTGCCTTGAGCTATAAAACTTTTAAATGATGAGACTATTATCTGCTTTATTTTTATCCTTTGGACTTTTAATTGGATTGAATTCTTGTATTGAACACGAAGTCATTCCGCCACCCGTAAATACGATTGATTTGAATGCAACATTTGTTGGATACGTTAACGGAACACAAATTGAACTAACACAAAACGTATTGAATTTCAAAGGAAACGCTGATAAAGTACCTTACATTTATGCTTCACCGGTTCTTTCGAAAATGTTATACCGTTCTGAGATGCGTTCAAATACAGACGCTCGCGGTATCCGTTTAACATTTGGTGCATTGGATTGGGATGCTTCAGCTAACACAGAGCCAACCTTGACCATGTTTAATGATTTTCATTCTTCTAGCTCAGGGATTGCTATTCCTTTCAAAGATTATGCAGATTTAGTAAACTTAAGTGTAGATGGCGTTCAAGTTGAATACACCGATCAAAACGGTGTTGTTTGGGTATCTAGAGGCACAGACCCAGGTCAAACAGCCACTTTCACAACTTTAAATCAAGCATCAGACAACACAGGTGATTACTCAGTTTTTGAATGTACTTTCAGCTGTAAAGTTTGGAGAATCAATCCACAAACGAATTTAGAGGAAAGTCTTCAAATCTCCAACGCAAAACTTAACTGTTGGTTTCGCAGATAATTAAGTTCAAGTATAGCCTTGCATGAGTGGTTCACTCAAAATAGCAATCATTGGAGATTATAACTTTACGTTTAATTCCCATCACGCTACAAATTTGTCGCTTGACCATAGCGCTCATTTCCTAGATTTGGAAGTGAGTTACTATTGGATTAAAGTAAACGAAGCGGTTCAGCATAAACCTGTTTTCTTTGAACAATACGATGGTGTTTGGGTAGCTCCTGGTTCTTTTCAAAATTTGTTCTTTCTCAATGGTATTTTCAAAGCGCTTTCGAACTTAAAAGTTCCCGTTTTGATTACCGGAGATGCTTTCAAATTTTTTGTTGAATTTTTGATTGCTTCCAACAACCTCAATCCGATGGGTGAAAAGTTGATTTCGGAAAATCTTGTTTCAGGCAATCACTTCGAACGGGTCAGTATTCAACCACAAACCAAGGCATTTGAAAAATTATACGAAAATTTCAATAAAACGGAATTGACAGCATCACGTTTTAGCTTCTATCCGCAATTGATCGCTCAAATGAAAGGCGAAATCATCGATATTGAAGCAGTAAACGATTTCGATGACCCTGAAATCATTAGCTTGATTAATCATCCGTTTTTCTTAGTTTGTGCCTTTTGTCCACAGATTTCTTCTACGAGAGATTTACCTCATCCCATTGTTTATACTTTCCTCAAAATGGCAATGGAAAAAGAATCAGTTCTGAAGTAAAAAGGAATCGTTTTCTGTATAATACAACCAACTACTTACAGGCAAACCAAACATTTCAGATAAGATCTGCTGATAAACGCCAATTTGCATTTGATGTTGCTTGCGCTCCTTTCCTGTCTTAAAATCGATTACAATTATTTCATTCGGATTCACCAATATTTTGTCGGGACGTTTTGCTTCATCGTCTTCCACAAGAATCAAGGCTTCACTGATGATTTCCGTTTCAGGCAATAACCAACCTTTTTCATTGATTTTTTCAAAAAAACGTAAAGCAGCCGCTTTTATTTCTTCTTTCATTGAGGCATCAATCAAGCCTTCCTCCGACAAGTGAACAAGTTGATTTTCAATTGAACTGGCTTCATTACAAACCGCCATTAAGGCATGAAATCCATTTCCAAACAAGACTTCAGGATACGATTGGTAAGATGTATTATCGTTCGTTTTTCTGAAAACAATATCCGGATACCACAAACGATTTTTAAATTCTTCAGGAACATAATATCCCGTTGACTTCGTTTCTTCTCTTTCGATCAGCATTTCTTCCCCACTTTCATAGATAAGTAAATCGTTTTCACGCTTCATATTTTCCCACTCACTCAAAACTTTGTTAAGATAAACACCTAAACCATCTTTGAAGTAATTGAATCCATACAAACGCTGAACAGGTCGCGTCAAAGCGACATAGCAAAGATTAAGTTTGTCCAATAAAATCAAGTTTTTCTCCTCGTCTGTAAATTCCGCCAAACCAGAAATCGGCGAGCTAGAGGACAAGGTTGAATAAATGATTTTATCATTCACTTTCATTAAGTATTTGCTTGTATTTCTCGGACGAATAGAAAAATCCAAGTAAGGCAAAATCACCACTTCAAACTCCAAGCCTTTTGACTTGTGAATACTCATTATTTTGACCGCATTTTCAGAATCAGGCATTTGAAGCGCCATTTTATCTTTCTTCTCATCAACATATTCCAAAAAGTAAATCAAATCGGAATGTTTGCGCGACTGAAAATCGAAAATCACATCCATAAAATGATGCAAATATGGATTTTCTGTTTCCTTCCAATTCATTTTGTCCAAGAACCCTGAAGCTAAGTCGTATAAATTCTCGTAGGCACAGAAAAAAGCTTCTTTCGAAAGAAAATGATCTGCAATAAAACGATCATCATTGAAACGTCGAAACGTTTGTCCATCCTTTTGTTCCGTTTGAAAAAAAGATAAATACTGTGCTATCGTTCCACCTGATTTTTGACGTAGAAACAATTCTGCAAAGCGCTTCGTTTCTTGAATTTTTGAAGGATAAGCGCGACGACGAAGATAGGAAAGCAATAATTGAACTTTCGCATCATTGATAATTAACAAGGATTCTTGCGACACGACAGCGATTCCTTTTTCGGTCAATGCATTTGCTATTTCACTTCCTTGATTATTTTTTTCGTTGAGAATACAAATGTCTCCCCGTTTAAAACCATCCTTTTCGCATTGCTCGATAATATTCAGGATTTCCGACATCGTTTCTTCGAAGTTCTGTTTCGTTTCGCTTGAAACAATCCGTACAAAACCCTTTTTATTGGAACGGGGTGTTTGCGTTATACTATTATAAAATGACGGCGCTTTCGTTGTAGAGAACAAATTGAGAATATCTTTAAAAAACTGATTATTGAAATCAACAATTTCAGGAGCCGAACGAAAATTAAATTTCAATTCTTTGACTTCTCCGTGAGTTCGAAAATACTGTGATTTTTGTTCAATTTTCGGATCGTTTTCAGGATTGTATATGCCCGGAAGCGCAACAAATTGATCTGCTAAACCATTGTTGAAACGATAAATGGATTGTTTAGCGTCACCAACAATTAGATTTCGTCGATTATTCGAAAGTGACTCGTGCATTAATGGAATCAAATTCAACCACTGTAAACGCGAAGTATCTTGAAATTCGTCCAAGAGAAAATGCTCTAAACGGGTTCCCAATCGTTCATAGATATAAGGCGCATCTTCGTCTTTAACCAAGTTACTTATCAATTTATTGAATTCCGAAATCCGAATAAGTTGTTCGTTTTCACGCAGACCTTTCAAGGCATCTGCAATGTATTGCAAAAGTGCCATGTTGAAAAAATTAGCTCTGTATTTTTCAAGTACACAAAAGTCTTCGAAGCTATTTTGATACAAATGAAGAATGTGCATCATTGCATCTACAACTTCTTGCGGATAAGGCTTTTTCTCGTTTGCATCCATCGGTTTCAAAGCTGTATTATTGAAGGGTAAGCCGTTTGTTTTTTCCAAAGGAGCGACTTTAACCGCGTTTGCAATTTTCATCAAACCATTGAATGCTGTTTTTCCGCCTGTAATCAATTCTGGTTGTAATCCTGTCTCCTCAATAACCTTTTTTAAATCCTTATAGGCCTCTAAATACGTATTAATTTGTGTGCGGTATTCAGTTGTCAGCACATGATAACTTTCTTCATCAAGCGGTAATTCCATCAATTGATAGACCAATTCTTGATTGCGTTCGGAGCTCAAAACCATGGCAAATTCGACTAATTGCGTTCTGAAATCCCAACGCATGCCTTCCTCGATATTCGATTTGGCATAACGCGTCATCAAGCGAGTCAATTTTTCCTCATTTTCGTTTCCTAGCCTACTCATGAGCATATCCACCACATTTTCAACCAAGACCTTTTCATCAAGACTAACCTCAAAATCACCCGGCAAATCCAAATCACGACTAAACGAACGAATCAATCGTAAATTAAATTTATCAATGGTTGAAACTTGAAAATCTTCATAACCATGCAAAATCGAAGACAAAGCAGCTTCACTTCTTTTACGAATAATATTCATCTCGACTTGCAGCGCAACTTGCAAATCTGAAAGCATGTTTTCAATTTTTTTATTCGTTCCGTCATATCGAATGATTCCATCCAAGGTACTGATGATACGACTTTTCATTTCCAAGGCCGCTTTGTTGGTAAAGGTCATCGCAACAATCGCTTTAAACTTTGAACGGTTGTGTTCTTCACCCAATAATATGGTCAAATATTCCAATACAAGTTGATGTGTTTTCCCACTACCTGCCGAAGCATTTAGTACAGTAAGAGGTTTGTAAACTGGTGAAGAAAGTGACATAAAACAAAAATGAAGAAAGTGAAATCTAAATATACGAAGTTTACGTGTGTCGAGCCGAATATAACAAAAGGTAAATAAAAAGACCTGCGATTTTTTATGCAATAAGATGGAAAAACCTAGTAAATCATGTAAATTTGTTAAATGAAAAATGTAGGATTTTTAGTCTTGTCGACATTGTTACTCTTTTCATGCGACAAAAAAGACGATACACCCACAACCGTAGATAAATTCGTGGATATTTCCATCCAACCGAAATATAATAACAGCAACCTTTACTTGGATTCTGTTTACACGAGTGCAGAAGGTTATTTATTTAAAATCACTGATATCAAGTGCTTTATCACAGGTTTGAATTACAACGGAGACACACTTATTGAAGCGGCAGCATTTGACTACAGAGAAAGTGGCACACGCTTATGTCAAGTGAAAGCAGATCATACAAAGTTCCCGTCTTTGAGTGGGAATATTGGTGTGATAAGTGCCTTGAATCATAACGACCCGAGCGCCTTTCCGAATAGTAGCCCTTTGAACATTAGTAATGCGGGTCCGATGCATTGGGGATGGAATCCAGGCTATATTTTCTTTAACATCGAAGGAAAAGCCGACACGCTCCAAGATGGGACAGCACTTTTGGATCATAGTTTCAGCTTTCACATTGGAACAGATACCTATTTGAAAAACTTTTCGTTTACAAATTTGTCTTGGTTAAAAGTGAATGAGAATGAATACACGTTACCGCTTGATTTTGATTTCAATACCTTTTTTCAAAATCCAGGTAGTACGATTGATTTGAAAACAGAATATTTGACACACACAGCAGCAAGTCAGGAAACATTGACCATAAAAGTTGCCGAAAATTTTAAAAATGCATTGAGACCTCACTAATGAAATTCGTTTTTGCTCTCTTTATTTTTTGTTTGGTTCTAAGCAGTTGTCGCAAAGACAAAGTGGGATATAAAGCTACGCCCTATGCACTCGAAATACCAAGTCATTTTCCGGACATGCTTATTCCTTCCGACAACCCAATGACGGAAGAAGGAGTGGAATTAGGTCGGTATTTATTCTACGAAAAAAGACTAAGTGGAGATAATTCCATGAGTTGTGCAACGTGCCACATGCCTGACGGTTCTTTTTCAGATACCAATCGTTTTTCAACGGGAATCGATGGTATTCAAGGAAATAGACAATCGATGGCTTTGATAAATCTTGGGTGGGACAGTTATTTCTTTTGGGACGGACGCGCTGCTACACTCGAAGATCAGGTTTTGCAACCCGTTATCAATCCGATTGAAATGCACACGACATGGAAAGATGTTATTGGGAAATTAAACCTAGACATGGAATACCGCAATCGTTTCTTTCGAGCTTTCGGTGAAGAAGGTGTTGATTCCACAAAAGCTGCGAAAGCAATGGCACAGTTTATCCGCACAATGATTTCAGGTGAATCGAAATACGATGTCATGTACAAATATGAAAACGGAATTCCATTAACAAGCTCCGACCAAAGTATTTTACAAGCTATTGACAACGAAGAATGGGCGGGATATGATTTGTTTAAGAGTTTAAATGGTGCTGATTGTTTTCATTGCCACAACGGGCCTTTGATGCGTGTGAAAAAATTTAGTAACAATGGACTAGATGCAACGTTTACGGATAGAGGACGTGGAGCTATAACACACAATTCAAACGATGATGGAAAATTCAAAGTACCCACTTTACGAAACATTGCATTGACCGCACCCTACATGCACGACGGTCGTTTCAAAAATCTAGATGAAGTGATTGAACATTATTCTTCAGGAGTACACATGAGTCCAACCATTGACCCCTTGATTGAATTTGCAGGTCAAGGTGGAGTTCAATTAGACGCACAAGAAAAATATCTGTTAAAAAAGTTTTTGATGACGCTGACAGATATGAACTTTGTAAATAATCCAAAATTTAAAGATCCAAATTAGTGATGGGAGAACAATCAATTCGATTAACGACGGAAGAGAAAGCACTAAAAATAAACCTTACACCTGACATTTATGGTTGCTTCGCAGAGATTGGAGCAGGTCAGGAAGTGGCAGCGAATTTTTTCAAAGCAGGTGGAAGTTCAGGAACGATTGCCTTCACGCAATCCGCTTACGATATGAAGGTTTCAGATTCCATGTATGGTGTAGCTTCGCGTTATGTTTGTGAGGAACGTTTGGTCACGATGTTGGAAACGGAATACAATCATTTGGCGGAGACGCTTCCACAAAAAAATAAAGAAGCACGCTTTTTTGCGTTTTGTAATACAGTTGAATCACTGAATTATCACAAAACCAATCAAGGTCAAGGATGGGTTGGAATTCGCTTTCAAAAATTCTTAGGTGGCGGAATAAACGATGTGATTATTCATATCAAAATGCACGACAACAGTCACAAAGGTCAACAAGAAGCTATTGGGATTTTAGGCGTAAACTTAATTCATGCTTGTTACTTTCATAATGAAAATATGGAGCATTTTCTAAGTGCGTTGGTTCACCGAATTCCACGTGACCGCATGGAAATAGACATGTTGCGTTTTTCAGGCCCTGATTTTGAAGAAGTGGATAACCGTATCGTTGCTTTGAATTTAGTGAAACGTGGCATTACAGACGCAACCATGTTTGACTTAGCGAAAAACGTACTACAACCTGCAACTGCTTTATACAAAAAGAACATTTTGTTGATGCGCGGTCGTTTCAGACCAGTGACGAAAGTTCATATTGACATGATCGAAAACGGACGAAAAGCCTTTTTAAAAGAAGACCGAGTAGAAGAAGAGAATGTGGAAGTGATATTCGAATTAACCTTAAAAGATTTAACAGCTGACGGCAAAATTTCAGATAAAGACTTTGTTGACAGAGCTGATTTGTTGAGTTCATTAGGTTACACTGTTATGATTTCCAACTATTTGAAACATTACAAAATGGTGGAATATTTAGCGGCAATCGCGAAAGGAAATTTGATGGGCGTTATTGTTGGAGTGTATAATTTGAACACCATTTTCGACGAGCGTTATTACGATAATTTACCTGGAGGATTGTTGGAAGCTTTCGGTCGCGGTTTTGGTCACAACGTAAAATTATTCGTCTATCCAGCGCTGAATGTTGAGGACGGAAATATCTATGATTTAGATACTATTCGTCTGCCTAAAAACTTACTTGGCTTACTTCGCTATATGCGCGACAATGATAAAATGACGCCGATTCTTGAATACAACCCGCAATTGTTGCACATTTTATCGGATGATGTGTTAAGCAAAATAAAAGCAGGTGCTTCCAGTTGGGAAGATGACGTACCGACAGAGGTAGCGAAAGCAATTAAATTCTTTGAACTATTTGGTTATCAATCCAAAGTTTTGATGAACTAATGCCGCATATAAAAAATGCATTGATTCGTTTTCGTATCATCGACAGGATGTTACGAAATAAATATAAGCCTTACCCGAGCAAGCAAGATTTGCGTGAAGCATGTGAAGAAGCGCTTTTCGGAAGCATGGACGGTGCAAATATTTGTGATTCAACGATTGAAAAAGACATGTTCAACATGAAAATGGAACACGATGCACCGATTCGTTACAGCAAAAAAATGGGCGGTTATTATTACAGTGAACCTGATTTTTCCATCAATGACATTCCTTTATCAGAAGACGAACTTAGTTCCATTCGCTTTGCCGTCAATACCTTACAGCAATTCCGTGAAGTTCCCTTTTTTCAACAATTTGGTAATGCCATTGATAAAATTGTAGATCGTGTGGCGATTAATGCAGATCCTGAAAATGAAGACATTCATCGGTTTATTCAGTTTGAGTCTGCTGTTTCGGTTGGGGGAAATGAATTTCTTCCCTTGCTTTTAGAGGCTATTCGTTCACGCAAAAAAGTTTGGTTTACGTATGCAAGCTTTGTGAAAGGCATCGAAAAACCAAGAAAAGTAAGTCCCTTGTTTTTGAAGGAATACCGCAATCGTTGGTATTTGATTTCAAACGATCCTTTGAAAAACGACATCATTACCTACGCTTTGGACCGCATGGAGGAACCAAAAATTCTGGAAGAAGATGCGGATTATCCCTCTGATTTTTCAGCAGAAAAGTATTTTCAGGACACCATTGGGATTACTTCTTACAAAGGAAAAGTAGAGCAAATTCGAATAAAAGCGAATAAAGTAGCAGCGCGTTATATCGATTCACAACCTTTTCACCCTTCTCAACAGCTCATTGAACAAAATCCAAACGATAGCATTTTCGAAATTCATGTGCTTATTTCCGAAGAATTTATTCGTGCCTTGCTCGGTTATGCCGGTGAAATTGAAATCCTTGAACCAAAGGAATTACGAACGATATTAACCGAACGCGTGAAACAAATGGCGGGAATTTATTTGGGGTAAATGAGTGGATTTCACTACTTGATCTCTAAGTTTTGGATATCGTCAAGATCTTTAAACCTACCTGCTGCTTTTTTTGCAGTAAGTAAATTTCTTAAATCAATTATTCTAACATCAATTCCATCAAATTTTTGAAAACATGCTTTGAGAAAACACGCATCAAAATCGACTCCTTTAACTTTTGTCAAAATTTCAATACATACAGGCGGTACGCCAAAAGTGAAAACATCATATTCCTTAGTATTCAAAAATTTATCTTCGGTCATATCGAACAAACTCAATCCAAAATCAGCGAAAGCTATTCGTAATTTTAAAAAGTTTTCTTTAGTAGGATTTACCCAAATATCAATGTCTCCAGTGGTTCTATTGTAGCCGTGATAAATAACAGCAAATCCTCCTACCAACAAGTAATCAACGCTTGCTTTGTTGAGAGATAGTATAAAATCTGAAAAATCCTGATTTAGTATGTTAGCCATTTTTACGCATGGAAAAAACTGTTCTATCTAAACGAGGTGGATTGTTACGATCAATATTGTAAGCAGTACAAATTAAGAACCAAGCAGCTCGAAAACGTTCTTCTGGACTTTTAGACAACCAATATTCAACAGTATTTGAAGCCTCGTGATGAGTTTGTATTTTAAATGCCGTTCTATCTAATCTAAACATACTAGCTAAATTACTAATTTACATTCAAACTTCGATTCTGACGTTCCAAAAATTCTTTTAAACTATTTGTTTCTAACCAGATAATAAAATTTACTCAGATCTATAAATTTCTCAAAAACGACAACATTTCCCACAAAATCCTCCTTCCTCCATTATTCCATCTGCACTTTATAGCTAATTTGCGTTTCGATTTCTATTTTTGTTAAAAAACTGACGTATGGAAATCCTGAGACATGATGAAAATGGTGTTTGTACCATCACCTTAAATCGACCGAATGTATTTAATTCTTTTAATCAAACGATGGCCTTTCAATTACACGCTGTCTTGGATGCTTGTGCAGCTGATGATAATGTGCGCGTTGTGGTGATCCGTGGTGAAGGGAAAGCATTTTGTGCCGGACAGGATTTAGCGGAAGTTGTGGATCCAGATGGACCAGAAATGACTACTATCGTAAGTGAGCATTACAATCCAATCATCTTGAAAATTAGAAATTTAGAAAAACCTGTTATTGCAGCCGTTAATGGTGTTGCAGCTGGAGCAGGTGCCAATATTGCACTTGCATGTGATATTACAATTGCCAAAAAATCCGCTTCATTTATTCAAGCTTTTTCAAAAATAGGTTTGATTCCTGATTCTGCAGGAACTTATTTTCTACCACGTTTGATTGGTCTTCAAAAAGCTGTTGCCTTAATGATGACAGGCGAAAAAGTAAGCGCTGAAGATGCGGAAAAACTGAACATGATTTACAAAGCAGTTGAAGACGAGCAATTTGAAGAAGCAGTTTCAAAAATGGCAAATACTTTGGCTGTTATGCCTACTCGCGGGTTGGGCTTAACAAAAAAAGCAGTAAACCTAGGACTAACCAATAACTTGGAAGAACAATTAGCTGTTGAAGGAGAATTACAAACAGAAGCAGGTGAAACAGAAGACTTCCGTGAAGGAGTAAACGCATTTTTAGAGAAACGCACCCCCGTATTCAAAGGAAGATAATGAAAGAAATAATTGGCGTAATTGGAGCAGGAACGATGGGCTCCGGAATTGCTCAAGTAGCCGCACAATCAGGACACAAAACTATTTTGTTCGATTTGAGTGCGGAACAATTGCAAAAAGCAAAATCGGCTTTGGAAAAAACGCTTTCCAAATTAGTTGAAAAAGGAAAAATCAACAGCGAAGAAAAAACTACTATCGAAGGAAATATACTTTACACAGACAGCATGAATGATTTTGCTGCGTGTGATTGGGTGATTGAAGCGATTGTTGAGAATATCAACGTGAAACATACTGTTTTTTCAAATTTGGAAGCCATCGTAAAAGAAAGCTGTGTGCTAGCGAGTAACACCTCTTCCCTATCCATCGCCTCGATTGGTTCGGCTTTGAAACAACCTGAACGCATTATTGGCATTCACTTTTTCAATCCAGCGCCTTTGATGCCTTTGGTGGAAATTATTCCTGCTGTTCAAACGGAAAAAAGTGTGCTTGAAAAGAGCGTGACTTTAATAAAGAGTTGGAAAAAAACAGTTGTCGTTTGTAAGGATACACCTGGATTTATTGTGAACCGAGTAGCTCGACCTTTCTACGGAGAAGCGCTTCGTATTTACGATGAAGGAATTGCAGATTTTGCAACCATTGATTGGGCAATGACACATTTTGGCGGATTCAAAATGGGACCTTTTACACTTATGGATTACATTGGAAATGACGTTAATTACGCCGTAACCGAATCTGTTTTTCAAGCATTTTATTACGATCCGCGTTTCAAACCGTCCTTCACTCAAAAGCGCCATAGCGAAGC
>CAZHPL010000062.1:12379-13960 GCA_964534495.1 uncultured Lishizhenia sp. | reverse complement strand
CATTTTTCAGTGGCTGAATGTCCTAACAGCAAATCAATTAAACTCTATTTCCAAAATCATTTTAAGGTAAAAAAACTCATAGAAAAGGAAGTAGTAGCTGCTGATTTTCTAATTATTCGTTTGCCAAGTGCCGCTGGAAACTTAGCATTACAGTATGCGAAAAAAATCAAGAAACCGTATTTGATAGAGGTTGTTGCTTGTCCTTGGGATGTACTTCGAAATCATAGTTGGAAAGGTAAGCTCTTGGCACCATTCAAATATCGTCGCTTGCAAAAAAATGTAATGGATGCGCCTTACGTAATGTATGTAACGGAGCAATTTCTGCAAAAAAGATATCCAACCAAAGGTAAAAGCATTGGTCTTTCAGATGTTGAATTAGCTCCAATTGGCGATGTGTTAACAAAAAGAAAAACGCACATTGAAACAAAAGTAGGCCGTTTAAAGCTAACGACTGTTGGTGCTATTGATGTTGTTTACAAAGGTCATGCGTTTGTTTTAGAAGCAATCAAGGAATTGCGTGCTGTTGGAATAGAAATGGAATATCATCTCGTTGGTGGAGGTGATTCTTCAAGATTGACTAGTCTTTCAAAATCACTTGGAATTGAAGATTTACTCTTTTTTTATGGTGTCAAGAAACATGAAGAAATTTTTGAATGGTATGATTCCATGGATATTTACATACATCCAAGTAAAACGGAAGGGCTTCCACGAACGATTGTTGAAGCGTTGAGTAGAGGTTGTTTGTGTATGGGCTCCAATGTAGGTGGGATTCCAGAGTTAATAGATGCTGACTATTTATTTGAAGTTGGAAATGTAAATCAGATCGTAAGTCAGTTGAAAAGCATTGACAAACAACAATTAATAAAACAGGCGGAAAGAAATATCAATCGTGCGATGGATTTTGAATTACCAAAATTAGAAGCCAAACGCGCTGCTTTTTATGCCGATTTTAAAAACGAGTTAATTCATAAAGTTTGACAAAGAAAATATTCATATTACCGAGTGTAACAGACTTAAACAGGGGAGATCAAGCCTTGGTTTGGGAATCGATTAATGTGGTAAAAGACATTTATGAGAATGCTTCATTTTTCTTGTTTGAAAGTGGAAATTCTCCTGAAGACACTCATTTACAAACACGCCAGACCACTGCATTAGGTTATAAAACGGTGCCACGAATATTAAAACATCCGGGTAGAATTAATCGAAAAAAACAAAACAAATCAGTTCGTTATTCCATTGGTGACTATTTTTTGTGGGGAATGCAAGCCATTGCTGATTTGTTCGTTACTTCCATGCTACTAATTCCATTTTCACCATTGAATGCATTAGGTAAAGTTTTCTTGTCAAAAGGGCAAAAAAATACACTTGAAGAATTCAAATCCTGTGATGCTGTTTTTGTGAAAGGAGGAGGATTTATTCATACGTATGGAAAAATCACAGACATTTATTTGATTTATTTTTCATTGTATTACATGTTATTAGCCATTCGTTACAAGAAAAAAATCATTGTTTTACCCAATTCAATTGGCCCATTAAAAGGTTTTTTGCCAAGACAAATCATTCGTTTTGCTTTGAAAAGAT
>CAZHPL010000062.1:0-12369 GCA_964534495.1 uncultured Lishizhenia sp. | reverse complement strand
AAAAGATGTGCTCTCGTTACCGTTCGTGAAAATGTTTCAGGCGAGTGTATAAAAAAAGAGATTCAACTGAAAACACATTTATTTCCTGATTTAGGCTTTTACTTACAACCATCTGAAACAAATTTTACCGATTATTTAAAAGCAAAAGGAATCCCATTGTGTGAAAAGAAAATCATTGGAATTACATTGCGACCGTATCGTTTTCCAAATTCACCTGATCCACAAAAGCGCTATGAAAGTTATGTAGCTGAATTGGCAACATTTGTAGAGTATTTAACAAATGAAGGTCATCATGTTGTTTTTTCTGCACATACTTTAGGACCTAGTTCGCATGAAGACGATCGTATTGCATTGAAAGATGTGATGAATCGATTGTCAGATGCAACGAAAAGCCAAACCACATATTTGGAAGATGTCGAATTAGATTGTAGAGATTTAACATCCATTTATTCTCATTTTGATGTGATGGTTGGAACTCGTTTCCACTCTGTTATTTTTGCATTAAACGTCGAAGTTCCTTCCGTTGCTATTGCTTATGGAGGTAACAAAAGCTTTGGAATCATGAAAGATTTGGGCTTGGATGAATTTGTGTTTCCAATAGAGGAAGTAAAAGCAGTAGATTTAGTAAAATCGGTGTCTACAATTTTAAATGGAAAAGAGCACTATGTTCAAAAAATCAGAAAACATCGCAATCAACTGAATGAAGATAGAACAACATTAATTGATTTAATTTCAACCAAATTATAGATGAAAAAAGTACTTTTTACGGCAACAATTGACGGGCATATCAGGGTTTTTCATCAACCGTATTTAAAGTGGTTTAAGGAAAATGATTTTGAAGTGCATGTTGCTGCTAAAGGAACCGAAACTTTTGTTGATGCTACAGTTAAACATCAAATTGATTTTCAGAGAAGTCCATTGTCTAGTCAAAATTGGAAAGCTTATAAACAGTTAAAATCAATTATTGAAAAGGAAGAATTTGACATTATACATTGTCATACACCAACTGCAGGGGTTTTAACCCGGTTGGCGGCAAGAAAATCAAGAAAGAAAGGGACAAAGGTTATTTACACTGCTCATGGTTTCCATTTTTACAAGGGAGCAGGATTCAAAAATTGGTTCATTTTCTTTACAATAGAATGGTTGTTGTCTTTTTTTACAGACCTATTAATTACGATAAATAAAGAGGATTTTACAACCGCGAAAAAGTATTTTGGCTCAAAAAAAGTGCGTCATGTGCATGGGGTAGGCGTTGATTTGAATAAATACAATCCACCAATGGTTGAAGAAAATAAGCATTTACGAGAAGAAATTGGTATTTCAGAAAATGATTTTGTTTTGGTTTATCCAGCAGAATTTTCTCATCGCAAAAACCAACCTATGTTGATTAGAGCTGTACATAAAGCGAAAGAACAAATTCCATCTATAAAATTATTGTTGGCAGGAAGAGGTGATTTTAAGCCATTAGCCAACTTGGTTTCAGAATTAAATTTGAATGATACAGTGATCAATCTCGGTTTTCGGTATGATATTGATAAGTTTATTCGCAGTTCAGATGTAGGAGTTTCGACAAGTAGACAAGAAGGGTTACCCATCAATGTTTTGGAAGCGATGTCATCAGGGAAGGCAATGGTGGTGACGGATGTAAGAGGAAACAATGACTTGGTTGAAGAAGGAGAAAATGGATTTTTGGTCAAATTAGGTGAAGTTGATGAATTTGCAAGAAAAATTATTGAATTGTATTTGGATGCAAATAAAAGAGGAATAATGGAGCTAAATAGTGTGAAGAAATCGCACGATTTTAGTTTGGAAATCGCATTACCAGAAACAATAGAAATTTACAAATCCTTACTTTAATTCAAAAACGTTAATTTAGTGTTCTTTGTTACATGACAAATTAATAAATAAAGATTAGATATGAAAAAAGTGATTTTAGTTGGAGCAGGAGGAAATGCAGCAGAAGTAAGAGATTATATTACTTTTCATAATCGTATAAAACCTAATGAACCTATTGAAGTACTTGGCTTTTTAGATGATAATGATGGATTTTATCAGCATTATGGTTTTGATGAACCTTTTTTAGGACGAGTACATGAACACACAATTGTACCGGAAGCTGAATATATGTTTTGTTTTGGTAACTTAAAATACAAAAAAGAGCTTGCAGAAAGATTTAAAAAAGAAGGTGCCAAGTTTTTTACATTCATTCATCCAACAGCATTGATTTCGCCATCGTCAAAAGTAGGGGAGGGAGTATTAGTTTCACATAATGCCTCACTTGGACCAAAAGTTGTTATAGGTGACTTTAATATTATTAACTCACGCTGCACGATCGGACACGACACCATTATTGGAGACTTCAATTTCATTAGTCCACAAGTGTCTTTGTCAGGAAATACTATTTTAGGGGATAGCAACATGTTTGGTGTCAACAGTGCAACGATTCCAGGCATTAAAGTCGGTAATAACAATACAATTGGAGCAGGCACTATTTTAACGAAGAATATAGAGGATTACTCACTTGTTGTAGGTGTTCCAGGTAAAGTAATTAAAGTGAATAAACCAGAGTAAATTGTCATATTTTTACATACATCCACCATTTTATGCACTGCTTTTTCTTGTAGTATATTTTGTTTGGGTTCGAAAAAGATTCTTAAAGCAGCAGAAACGTTTGTTTTTTATAATTTCAGGACTCTTTTTTTACACAATTTCTACAAGGTTTACACTTGATTTTTTTGCTTCAAGAATAGAAGATCAATTTCCTCCTATCGAAATATCAAAATTGGACAAGTCTAGTGACTATCAAATCTTGATATTAGGCGCAGGCTATGACGAAGACAATGACTTTCCATCTACATCAAAACTGAATAATATTGCAAGAGCGAGACTATTGGAAGGTTTTCGGATATACAAGAAATTGCCACATGCAATCATAATTACTTCTGGCTATGGTGGTTACTATTCAAAATCTACAGCGAAAGTAATGCGCGATGCCTTGATTGAATTAGGTGTTAAAAATAACAAAATTAGACTTCAGGAATCTCCAGTAAATACAAAAGAAGAAGCTTACTTTTTCAAGAAGCACTTCAGCTTTGAATCAAGAAAAACAATTATTGTTACAAGTGCTTTGCATATGAAGCGAGCAAAAGCTTGGTTTGATTTATTACATCTTCAAGTTATTACAGCATCTTGTGATTACCAAATTCATAAAGAAACTGAAAAAAATATTTTTTATTATTTACCAAGTACTGAAAATTGGATTTTAGCGGAGAAAATCGGTAAAGAATACTTGGGTTATTTATTTGTAAAATAATTGTTTATGTATCTTTTTTTTAAACGTTTTTTAGATGTTTTTGTGGCTACATTGTTTTTAGTAATGCTTTTGCCTTTATTTGCAGTTTTGGTGATTTTATTGCGTTTTACAGCAGAAGGAGAGGTTTTTTACCGACAAGAAAGAGTTGGTTTTAAAGGCGAAAAATTTTATATTTTGAAATTTGCCACAATGCTTAAGGACAGTCTTAATATAGGGTCAGGTGCTGTTACAATGAGAAATGATCCTAGAATAACCAGAATTGGTAAGGTTTTAAGAATCACAAAATTAAATGAACTACCACAAATAATAAACGTATTAAAAGGCGATATGACTTTGGTTGGTCCAAGACCATTGTTATTCAATAGTTTTTGTAAATATTCAAATGAAGCCCAAGAAGCTATAAAACAATGTGTGCCTGGTATTACAGGGATAGGTTCTATTATTTTTAGGGATGAGGAAAAGCTAATCACACAAGCAAAACAAAAAGGGATTGAACCAAAGGAGTTTTATGCTTCTGTTATATTTCCAAAAAAAGGAAATTTGGAAATATGGTACTCAAAAAACAGAAATATGTTAACAGATGTTAAAATAATCATATTAACAGCTCTAATAATTATACATCCAAGTTACAAAAAAACACCAACTTGGTTTAAAGGAATCGTAATGCCAACAATGGATTCATTATTATACTAAAGTGTATAACTTTTATGTTGTTAACAACTATGTTAATTTCATTCGCAAATTAGTACTACAAATATTTTACACTTTCATAACAATGCACTAACTTTGTCGGGTTTTTAATATTTGTTATGCGATTTTTAAGCATTATTTTTACATTTCTATTTTTAACGAGTTTAAGTTCTTTCGGACAAATTAGTGGTTTTATTTATAAGCCATGTTCTTCAACTCTAGGTAGAAGTGTATTAGATCCAAATTCTGATGGTTTTTGTTCAATCAACACTTCAGGGTTTTCAGTTAGTGATGTAAGTAATTACAACGAATTAAAGTTTGTTGCAGTTCCTTCTTTTTCAACTGAATCAAACAAGGATTTAAATAGTAACGAAGGTAATGGTCATACTGATTTAGTGAGTAATGGTGAAAATCAATCAGTTTACATGTTGACTAAAACAGTAAATGGTATAGATTACTTAATAGTTAGATTTAGATTGGACGGGAAATCTTCTTCAGGAAAAGGTTATTCCCTTTTATTTGATACAGATAATAACATCTCTAATAATTATAATTCCCGTAATATCGGTTTTGAAAAAGAATTAATACTTGAAACAGGTAAACGCGTCGCAATTTATAGTCATGGAACAAACGGTTCAACACTATTAAAGACATATGATGTTGAATCAAATCATCAAAGATGTGTAGCGAAAAGTTTTAATTCCAATGATGAAGATTATTTCTATGATTTTTTTGTTCCTTTAAATGATTTAGGAATTAATAGCACAGTAAGATTTGTTGCAGCAACTGTAAATGCTGCTAAAAGCGCATTAGTTGGAGAGGTTTGTGATTATCATGGCTTAAAAGACTCACAATATAAATGTGGTAATTCTAACCAATTAAAATCATTAATCAATTCTTGCTCACCAGTTAATTTAGGTGATATTAGAGAAAATTATCAATTTCAAAAATTGACGACTGTTGCTCCTGTAATAACTTCTCAATTATTTACAACTAGCACAAAAATTAGCGGTACTATTCAAGAATGTTCAGGTACTTTAATAACCGTTTACAAAGGAACTACAGTTATTGGTACCACTTCAGTTAATGATAATAAATGGTCTTTGAACAATGTTAATGGCTTAGTTGCTGGGAATGAAATAACTGCAAAAGCACAAGCTACAGGTAAAAATCAGTCAGTTTCATCAAATACTATTATTGTTCAGGTTCTTAAATGTCAAACACCATCTCCTGTAATAACTAATAGATCGAGTAATTCTATGATTATATCTGGAACATATACTGGCTCAACTTCAAATATTAGAATCAAACTTTACAGACAAACAAGTGGTTATAATTTTGAAGATATTTCTGGAAACAATTGTAGCGTTAGTTCAGATGGAAATTGGAGTTTTACTGTTTCTGAAACTAGTCAATCAAATTTAAACTCCTACACAATTTTCGCAGTTGCGACAGACAATAGCAATAATTGCAGCTCGCTTTATTCTAGTGTATCCTTGAAAAAATCAGGTGTTGTTGGTGTTAAATCAGTTGCTCCTTCTATTATGACAAATGAAATTTTAGCAAGTTCAAATTCAGCGAGACAAGTAACGGTTAAAAATAATGGTTCATCAGCAGCAAAACTATATTTGTACAATAATAATACACTAATTGGTACAAGTCCATCTACTGTTTCAGCAAATGGAACTTACACTTTTTCATATACAGGTTTTACAGAAGGTGATAAAGTTTGTGCAAGAGCCATAACAAATTTATCTAATTATTGGTTGTCTGATGTATCTAATGTAGTGAACGTTTCCACGACCCTAACTCAAACTTCTGCTCCAATCATTTCAGGGAATTACTCATCAGGTGAAAATAAATCAGTTTCTGGATCTTGCGATGATTTAGCAGGTACAGTTATTAAACTTTACAAAGGAACTAATGTTTTAGGTCTAACTGAAGTCGATGCTTTTGGATATTGGGAAGTTGATAGTTTAACTTTAAACGCAGGCGATGTACTCACAGCTTATGCTAATGCAATAAACAAATCTTTGAGTAATCAATCTAATTCAATAATAGTAACTCAAACACCACCAAATGCTCCAACAGTAAATGGTCCAATATATGTTGAAAATACTGTGATTTCAGGAACATCGGGTGTGGGTGTTGTTACTGTTTATGTAGATGGTACTGTTTTGGGAACGACTTCTGGTTCAAATTGGTCATTAACAAACTTTGATCCTTCAGAGCTATTTAAAGGTGGTAAAGTATATGCAACAAATTCACTAAATGGAGCTGAAAGTGTTGGGTCTGATTCAATTTCAATTGAAGGTGTGGTAGCATTTGATATCACTGATTTGGATGGTCATCCACTAACTAAACGTTTAAAAGAAGATCCTTTCCAAGTAAAAGTTATAGCAAAGAAATGTATACATTGTTCAGATTCTCTACATACCTCTTTTAGAGGAAAGGCTACATTGGGATGCACAAATCCAATGGTTTTAGGGAATGGTGAAACAGCTGAGTTTAACAATGGGGTACTAATAACAACAGTTGAACTAACTGGTGATGATACAACAGCAGAATTGATTGCTGCTCATATATTTGATCCAACAGCTCATGGTAAATCAAAAGTGAAATTATCAACACCAAAAGCACAATTGAATTTGAATCAAGTTATTTGTGAAGGAACAACTCCACAAAATTTATTTGTTTCGACTAATTATCCAAGTGTTGTTAAGTGGCAAAAATCTGATGATGAGAATTTTAGTAATTCATCTGATATAAATATAACTGACACAGTTTTAAATGCTCAACATATTGGTGAGGTTACAGGAACAAAATACTTTAGAGCTGTATTAAAATCTTATGGGAACAATATAAATTATTCAAACAATGTTTCTATAAAATCTCATAAAATGAGTGGTGCTGATGGTATTAATGGTGGAGGGAAATACTGTCAAGGAAATTCAGCTGAATTAAGTATTCAAAATTTAACTGGAACTGTTCAGAAATGGCATAAGTCATCAAGCTCAGATTTTTCCTCTTTTGAAGAAATTAACGACACAAACAGAGTGTTTCATATTTCTGAAGTGAATCAGAAAGCATATTTTAGAGCGATTGTTCAAAATGGTTTGTGTCCTTCGAAAACTACTTCCACTGTTGGTGTAGACTATGACAACAAACCGCTGGGCGGTAAAATTTTTGGTGCTACAATTTGTCAAGGATATAATAGAACAATGACATTGGAAAATTACAATGGCACAATTTTAAAATGGGAAACCAGTAATAGTCCTGACTATTCAAATTCACAAGTAATCAATACAACTTCAAACTCTTATACAATTAATAATCTTCAAAATACTACATATTTTAGAGTACATGTTGCTAACGGCGTGTGTCCAGTAAGCTATAGTATAGGTGGAATGATAATTGCGACACCAATGTCTGTTGGCGGTACTTTAACTGGTAATTCAACAGTTTGTTATGGGGATACTAGTGCAAGACTTAATTTGTCTGATTATAATGGAACAATCACAAAATGGCAAAGTTCTCCATACGCTAATTTTGCAGGTAACGTGGTTGAATACAACAATCCTACAACTTCAATGTATGTCGGAAATACAAATACACCAACTTATTACAGGGCTGTTGTAAAAAATGGAATTTGTCCTTTTGTTACAAGTAACCCTATCTTGATTAATGTTAATACACCTTCAAATGGAGGAACAATTATTGGCTCTACAGCTGTTTGTTTGGGTTCAAATTCAGCAATACTTAAAGTAATTAACTACAACGGAACAATTAATAACTGGCAATCTTCTACAACTGCTGATTTTTCAGAAAATATTATAACTATAAACAACCAAACGAATACATTAAGCTTACAAAATTTAAGTGAAACGCGTTATTATAGAGCTGTAGTAACAAATGGTGTTTGTGAACCAACTTTCAGTTCAATTGGTTCAGTTATAGTTTCTCAAACCTCGAATGGAGGACAATTACCTCAAGTTATTCAAGTTTGTTCAGGTAGAAACAATGTTGATTTGACACTGAGTGGTAGTATAGGAACCGTTCTAAGATGGTATAAATCAACTACTCCTGATTTTTCTGATAATGTTGGAATTGTTTATAATAATACACCGACACTTTCACTAGTAAATACAACTAGTCCTGCATACTACAGAGCAGAAGTTATGAGTTCTGGTTGTCCAAGCGCGTTTAGTTCACCTGTATATGTGCAAGTTAATCCAGTTCCTGAAACAGGTATTATTAGTGGAGCTGGTTCAATATGTTCTGGTTCGACGGTTAACTTGATTTTACAAGGTAATAGTGGTCAAATTGTTAAATGGCAAAAATCAACTACAAGTGATTTTTCTTCTAATGTTACAGATATTCAAATATCAAGTTCTCAATTAATTGATTCTTCAATTACTGTTACTACATTTTATAGAGCTATCGTTACAAATGGAATGTGTGAAATTCCTACGCCAGCAGTACAAATGATTGTTTATCCTGCGCTTGGAGCTATAAGTGTTGTAGCAGGAAATTCAAATGTTTTCGGATTGACTTCAACTTCATATAGTATTCCTTCAGTTAATAATGCAATTGCTTATGAATGGAACTTGCCTGCAGGAATGAAAGTAGTAGGTTCTACAAATGGGAATGTTGTTAATGTACTGATTGATGATATATTCATTTCAGGACCTATTTCTGTAAAAGCTATCGGAAATTGTAGTGTTTCAGATACAAGATGGTTGTTATTAACAAATGAATATGTTCCTTCGAATGTGGCAATGGATGGTCCTTCAGTCGTATGTGTATCAAGTGCAAACACACAAAATTATTCAATTCCTTCAGTAACTGGTGCAACATATTATAGATGGACTCTTCCAACTGGTGTGTCATTAACTGCTGGAACGAATCCAAGTTCAAATGCAATTAGCCTTGACTTTTCTACTGCTTTTAGTTCAGGTTATTTAATTGTAAAAGCTGAAGATATGAATGGTCGAGTATTAGCTTCTTGTTCTAAAACAATTGAATCTTTTACAAAGCCAACTACCATTTCGGGACCTAATAATTTGTGTGGTTTAACTTCAGCAACATTTACTACTCCAATAGTAGAAAATGCAACTACATATAACTGGATGTTCCCTACTGGAATCTCTGTAGTGAGCGGACTTAATTCAAACAGTGTTACTGTATCAATTTCAGAAACAGCTGTTGTTACTGGGTATGCTAAAGTTCAAGCAATTGGTTCGTGTGGAGCTAGTACATTCTTGTCTATTCCTATAAGTAAGTTACCGACACCTGGTACAATTGTAGGACATGAAGTAACTTGTGGAGTAACTTCCTATACTATCACTAAATTTGGTGAGATTACACCATTTGTACCTTCAACTTTGATATATAGAGTATTACCAATTGAAGGTGCAAGTGCATATAATTGGTCAATTCCGCAAGGTGTGACATTAGTTTCAGGACAAGGTACACAAGCTGTTGAAGTTTCTGTTCCGAGTGGATTTAATGTAGGGCAAATCTCTGTTTCAGCTACAAACGCAACTGGTTTATGTTCGAGCGCATCAAGAACAAAAACGATTTCAAGTGTTTTAGCAATAATTTCAGGACCAAGTTCTTTGTGTGGGTTGTCAACCGCGACTTATTCGGTACCGGCTGATGCAGGTGTTAATTTTCAATGGACAATTCCTAATTGGATGACGGTAGTAGGAGGTTCATTAACAAGTTCAAGTGTTACTGTAAGTTTTTCGCAACCTATTTGTAATGCTGGTACGATTCTTGTTAATATTTCTTCAAATTGTGGAGGAGGAAATTCTTATTCATTAAATGTTGGATGTTCTGAATACACAAGAATTCAAGACTCTCAAAATAATGCTTTAATTAGCTCTGTTACTCCTGTTGTTGCAATTGCGATTCCTAATGCTACAGTTTATCGATTTAGAATAACTGGGCTTAATTCTAATGGAATAGTAATTGACAAATCATCAAATAGTTTTACTTTTAGTGAATTACCGATTGTTTCATATGGTTTGAATTACACTGTTGAAGTTGCATATAAAACGAGTCTTACTGATTTTGGATCTTATGGATGTACAACATCAATAATGTTGCGTAATACAAAAATTCAAAGTACTCAATGTGGAATTTCTAATGTAGCTTTAACTACACTTGTATATGCTGATGCAGTTTCAGGTGCTACAGCATACAAATTTGAGATATCTGGAAATGGTATAAATTCAAACAATCCTAATGTAAATGGTGTATATGAAATAATTACGCCAAATAGATATTTTGCATTTAATCAAGTTCCTGGTGTTTCTTTTGGATCCACTTACAATGTTAGGGTTGCAGTGAAAAATCCTGATAATGTTACTTATTCTGATTATTCTGATGCATGCCAATTAACTATTCAAACCACAAAATTACAATCTTCACAATGCGGTATTTCTGGTGTTGCAGCTAATACAGCAATTTATGCAAATGCGATTTCAGGTGCAACAGGTTATCGTTTTGAAATAAGTGGACCTGGATTAAATACTTCATCAAATAGTAATGGAACTTTTGTTTACGAAACTTCGAATAGATTCTTTTATTTCAATCAAGTTCCTGGAATGATTTTTGGTAACGATTATCAAGTTAGAGTTGCTCCTAAAAATCCAGACAATACTAATTTTGGTAGCTTTGGTGACGCATGTACTTTATCATTGAAAACAACACAAGTTCAATTATCTCAACAAAATATATCTGAAGTTGCTAATACAGTATTGATTTATGCTGATGCTTTAAATAATGCAACATTATACAGATTTGAGGTTTCAGGACCTGGTCTTTCAACGCCATTTATTATTTCATCATCGAACAGATATTTTACTTTTTCACAAGTGACTGGCGCGATTTTTGGTGAAACATATTCCGTTAGAGTTTCTGCTGCAACTTCAACAGGTGTATATGGATCTTTCGGTTCTTCATCAACTGTTTCTTTAAAAACAACACAAATTCAAGCTTCACAGATAAATAACGTTACCGCCTATACAAATACTACTTTAATATATGCTGACGCGTTAAATGGTGCTACAGCATATAGATTTGAAATTTCTGATTTAGATGGCAATGTTTTACAAGTCTTAGAAAAAACTGTAAGATACTTTACATTCACTGAATCCACTAGTGTATTAGCGTCTGGAAACTACAATATTCGAGTTTCTGCTAAAAATTCTACTGGCACAGTTTTTGGTAGATATGGTAGTGTTGGTATGGTTTTTGTTAATTTACCAAGTACTGGGAAACAAATGCAAGATACCGATAGCAATTCTCAAGAAATAACATCAACATCTAGTGAGGAAACAAGAAATAATGCTGATAATTTAGAAGATACAAAACAACAAGAGGTTGTAGAAATAAACTCAAATTGGGATTTAATTGTATTAGGAAATCCTTTTAATACAGAGTTTGGTATTTCAATAACTAGCGATAGCGATGAGTTATGTAAAATCCAAATACTTGATATGAGCGGAAAAATTATTTCAGAAACAAATGATACGCCATCAGAATTAACAAATCAAAAATTCGGTCAAAACTTAACAAATGGGACATACTTCATTAAGTTAATTCAAGGTCTTAATATTAAAGTTGTTAAAGTGATTAAAGCATAGAATTTAATTTTAAAATTTTGGAAAGGGAAGCTATTGCTTCCCTTTCGCATTTTAATTTATTTATATTTGTACAAACACTAACGCTATGATTCCTTTATCAGTACCACATCTTGATGGAAACGAATGGAAATATGTAAAAGAATGTCTTGATACAGGGTGGATTTCTTCGGCAGGTTCATTTGTTAATCGCTTTGAAACTGATATTGCGCAATATACGGGTTCCAATTTCGGTGTTGCATGCATGAATGGTACAGTTGGATTACATGTTTCTCAACGCATTTGTGGAATCAATCAAGATGATTTAGTGATTGCGCCAAACATTACGTTTATAGCGACATTAAATTCTATTGCTTATACTGGTGCAAAACCAATTCTAATTGATGTGGATTTGAATTCATGGCAAATGGACTTGGATTTGTTAGCAATGTTTTTGGATACCGAAACTGAAATTCGAGAGACGGAACAAGGTAACTTTTCCTTTCATAAAAAAACGAAAAAGCGAATTCCTGCACTAATACCTGTACATGTTTTAGGGAATATGTGTAATATGGATAGGTTGATGCAAATTGCTAACAAGCACAATTTAGAAGTCATTGAAGATAGTACTGAATCTTTAGGGTCCACCTTTAATGGGCAACACTCTGGAACTTTTGGCCGATTTGGTGTATTTAGTTTCAATGGAAATAAAATCATATCAACAGGTGGAGGTGGCGT
>CAZHPL010000061.1:10042-13973 GCA_964534495.1 uncultured Lishizhenia sp. | reverse complement strand
CAATTTAACGATTTCACCACCACCAAATTTCGTTCTTTCGATGATTTCGTTCAATTTTCCTTCTTCGATTAATTCTGTTACAGGAATACCACCAACTGTTGTATAACGAGGAAGTGGAACCATTGTATCTCCGTGTCCACCCATTAATACTGCTTGAATATCTTTCGGAGAAACATTTAACTCTGTTGCTAAAAACGCACGGTAACGAGCTGTATCTAATACTCCAGCCATACCAAATACTTTGTTTGGATCTGTTTTTGCATTCAAATACGCACAATAAGTCATTACATCCAACGGATTCGAAACGACAATAATGATTGCGTTTGGAGAATACTTTACAATGTTCTCTGTCACTGTCTTAACGATACCTGCATTTGTAGCGATAAGATCGTCACGAGACATTCCTGGTTTTCTTGGAAGTCCAGAAGTAATTACAACAACGTCAGAATCTTTTGTTCTTTCATAGTCATTTGTTGAACCAATTGTACGAGAATCATACAGGTTTATTGGAGAAGTTTGCCAAATATCCAAAGCTTTTCCTTCTGCAAATCCTTCTTTGATGTCAAGAAGAATAATTTCATTGGCAATTTCACGATGTGCCAAAACATCTGCGCATGTTGCACCAACATTACCCGCGCCTACTACTGTTACTTTCATGTGCAAACCTTTTTTTAAATTAGTAAAAGTTCAAATCGTGCTACGAATTTAATCATTAATGTAAATCAATTGGAAAGCAAAAGGATAAATTTCCAAAATTGTTTAATGGCTGTAACTTTTTGAAGTTTGAATTTGTTATAAAACTGAAAAACCATCTTTTTTTCATTTTTTTTTCTCGAAGAAGGCAACTCATGTCTTTTCGTATCGTTTTAAGTTTGTTGAACAATTGGAGAATAAAGAGCATTTAAGAACCATCGTAGAAGGATGCCTCAGAGGTGAAAGACGTTCACAGGAGGCCTTGTTCAAGATGTATTACGGAAAAATGTTCGCGGTTTGTCTTCGTTATATTAATGATAGAGACACTGCACAAGAAATTCTTCAAGAGGGATTCATCAAGGTCTTTGATAAGTTGGATGTTTTTGATTTCAAAGGTTCTTTTGAAGGTTGGGTGCGCCGAATCATTGCTAACACAGCGATTGACGCTATCCGAAAAAATAAAAGAAACCCTTTTTTGAGTGACCAAGACAATGATTTTAAACAAGAAGCTGTAAACGAGATGGAGGAAGCTGAATCTGTTTCGTTTCTTAATCTGAAAGCGGAAGTGGCAATGGAAGCAATTTCCAAACTATCGCCAGCTTACAGAACTGTTTTTAATCTTTATGTGTTGGAAGATTATTCACACAAAGAAATTGCAGATATGCTTGGAATCAATGAAGGAACATCTAAATCAAATCTTGCCAAAGCCAAAATGAATTTACAACGTATATTAAATGAAAAGTACAAGAAACTAGAAGCTTAATGAAAGAAAATCTAGAAGATATTTTCAAGCAAGCCTTAAATGACTTTGAACTTCCCTATGAAAATGGAGCATGGGAGTCGTTTCAAACACATTTGAAGCCCGTTAATACGAAGCCTTCCCTAACAAAATGGTTATGGGGTGGTGGTTCGGCTGCTTTTGTGGCTGGCTTAGGAATTTTCTTTTACGTTAACCAATCTACACCTTCTACAACGAAATCAGCAACACAAGTTACAACTGCTCCTTCGAAAAAATCAGAAGAAAATCGTAAATCCGATAAAAACACTGATAAAAACACAATTCTTACTGCAAGTAATAATACAACTACAGATAAAAATCGCAAAACTGTAACAACGCAAAACAATAACGCTATTGAATTGGTTGTTCAAGACGCTATTCCAAAAGATTATTTGGAAAAACACAATTATCAACCAGAAGTTACGAAGTCAGATAAGACCATTGAAGTATCACATGACAATAGTTTTGTAAATACGAACAAAGACAATACAAATCAGGAAACTCTTGACAATTTCAAAGTTCCACGTATTGAGAACCAATGTAAAGGTGAAACACTTCGATTGGAAAATTCGAATGCTGAAAATCTGGGTATTAAATCTCCATCTGGAAAATTATCCATCATTTATCCTGGAGCAAAATCAGATATAACATTAAATGAAGTTGGAACTTATGAGATTGGAAAAGTTTCTCATTTTGATAACAACTTTATTGCACAAGCCAGCTTTAAAGTGCAAAGTGTTCCAAATCTTCAACTTTCTGTTGACGATCAAATTAGCTACGATAACGGTTTACCAATAATCAAAACGGAAGCAAACTCGTCTGAAGAAAATATCACTTGGAAAGCTGATAAACAAGCTAAAGGAACATTGAACAGCAAAGGTAAAAATGCAGAATACACTTTCTTCCGCAAAGGTCAGTACGAAATCGTAGCTCAAACTACGAACGGCTTGGGTTGCAAAACGCAGGAATCAAAAACGATAACTGTTGCAGAGGATTACAATTTATTAGCTGTAAATGCTTTCGACCCTAATTCGCTAGATAGTCGTAAAAATACGTTTATTCCTTTTGCGCTTAAAGTTAGAAATACGCCTTTCAGAATGGTAATAATTGACCCAGACAATGGTGGAATTGTATTTGAAACTACAGATGCATCACAAGGTTGGGACGGAATTGACCGCAGAGATGGAAAATTGGTGAATCCCAATAAAACGTTCATGTGGAAAGTGACTTTATCACAACCGGAAGCTGGAGAAAAACCAGAATACAAAGGTACAATCATCCGAATTTAATTCGCTTTCACCTCAACTTTTGTTCTAAGTTTTGTTAAGAATGAACCCCGTTTTGGGTTTAATGGTTATTTTTGTTTGCTTGTCAAATTAGAAATTTCCGGAATTAATTCAAAATGAGTGTCATACAGCTACTTCCAGACCACATTGCCAATCAAATTGCTGCAGGTGAAGTAATTCAACGTCCTGCGTCTGTTGTTAAGGAAATGGTCGAAAATGCCATTGATGCAGAAGCTAAATCCATCAAAATCAATATAAAAGATGCGGGTCGAACTTTGATCCAAATCATTGATGATGGAAAAGGAATGGATGAAAAAGATGCCATTCTTTGTTTTGAAAGACACGCAACTAGCAAGTTAAGTTCCGCAGATGACTTATTCAATCTGAAAACGAAAGGATTTAGAGGTGAAGCACTCGCTTCGATAGCAGCAATTGCACATGTAACGCTGAAAACGCGCCATAAAGACGAATCAGAATTAGGTATTCGTATTGAAGTGGAAGGAAGTGCAATCAAAATCAATGAGCGAGAAGTCTGTCCAGTTGGAACTTCCTTCGAAGTAAAGAACATTTTTTACAACGTTCCCGCGAGAAGAAATTTCTTAAAATCTGATAACGTTGAATTTGGTCATATTCGTGAAGAACTCGAACGCATCGCCTTAGCGCATCCTGAAATAAGTTTTTCGCTTTTTCACAATGGGCAAGTTGTGCTTGAACTACGTGCTTGTATCTTACGTAAACGCATTGAGGATTTGTTTGGAAGAGGAATTCAAGAGAAATTAGTTCCAATTGAAGAACAAACGGATATCGTCAAAATCAGTGGATTTGTCGTTAAACCCGAAGGCGCTCGCAAAACAAGAGGTGAACAATTTTTATTCGTAAATAATCGATTTTTCAGAGACAATTACTTCAATCATGCTATTTCAAAGGCTTTTGATGGTTTAATAGCAGATAAAACGTTCCCAGGTTATTTTATTTATTTTGATATCAATCCTTCCAAAATTGACGTCAATATTCATCCGACAAAAACGGAAATAAAATTCGAAGAAGATCGCTTTATTTACTCGATTTTATTGAGTTCTGTTAAACAATCACTTGGAAAATATAACGTATTTCCGACTTTTGATTTTGAGCGCGAGACCAGTTTTGACGTTCCATCAGAAGTTCGAAAAGCGCC
>CAZHPL010000061.1:0-10032 GCA_964534495.1 uncultured Lishizhenia sp. | reverse complement strand
TTTTAATCCGTTTGCAGTGACAACGAGTAAACCTTCAAGTGGTGGTTCGGGAAGCGCATCTGGATTTTCCACTGCTTTGAAAAATCAAGGATTTGGAACACAACTTCCGACAAGCGCCGATTGGGAAAATTTCTATAAAATCGAAGAGGAAGTAGTTCCTGAAGCACCAAAAGAAATGGCTTTGGAAGTTGAAAACAAACATTCCTTCCTAATTCGGGGTAATTATCTGATAACAGGAACAAAATCAGGTATGTTAGTCATTCACTACAAACGTGCTCAGGAGCGAATTTTGTACGATGAAATGTTGGATAAATTCATTATTTCGCCTTTAGCTTCGCAACAACTTTTGTTTCCCTTTGAAAAACAAATCAGTGAAAATGAAAAAGTTTCATGGATCAATAACAATGGCCTTTTAACACAACTCGGTTTTGTGACCGAAATGGAAGGAAATTTCTTGTTGGTTCATGCGATTCCTTCATTTTTGCAAGCGGAACAAATACACGATGTAATGGACGAAATCAATGAAACTATTGCCCATCGTGATGTTCAAAAGGCAGATTTGGCGCATCAACTTGTTGCTGACATTGCTCGTTCAGGGAGTTTGAAATTTAGCATAACAAACGAAACGCATGCTCAACAATTATTTGACTTGTTGTTTCAATGTGAAAACCATAGTTTCACTCCTGGAGGAAAGAAAATTTTGAATACCATATCCTTTGATGAATTAGACCAAAAATTCTAATATGCTTAGTAATTTACCACAAGTCACCAAAAATATTTTACTCCTAAACATAACTATGTTTGTAGTGAAATTAGTTCTACAAACACAAGGGATAGATTTGGATTCAACTTTAGGTGCACACTATGTCAATTCACCTTTATTCGAACCATTTCAGGTTGTGACGTATTTTTTCATGCACGGAGATTTTTTCCATATCTTAATGAATATGTGGGTTTTCGTTACGTTAGGCACATATCTTGAACGTCTATGGGGTCCGAAACGATTCTTCATATTTTATGTAATTACAGCAATTGGTGCATTCGCGATTTACAATACAATTGGGGCTTATCATTTATATGAGTTAAAACAACAATTAAACGCGCATTTTCCCATTGAAGATTATAACTCACTTATTCAGAATTACAAAAATGAGTCTCCTGAATTGATGTTCAATAAATTGAATGAATTGTTTAAAAAACATGATTTACCTGATTCATTAAGCAGCACATTTGTTGATTATTACTATTACAGTAGTGCTACAATGGTTGGTGCTTCAGGAGCAATTTTTGGGATTGTTTCTGCGTTTGCAATTCTGTTTCCAAACACTGAATTTTTGATTTATTTTACGATACCAGTTAAAGCAAAATATTTGGCCATTGGCTACTTTTTATTGGAACTTTACTTGTCATTCCAACACAATCCAAGTGACAATGTGGCGCATTTAGCCCATGTAGGCGGTGCAGTTGTAGGTGCAATCATTGTATTGTTTTGGAGAAAAACGGACCGTTTAAATTTTTGGTAAAATGCAAACGAATAAAAGTTTATTGGACGAAATCAAACACATTTATTTGGCTGGTAACGCCACTATAAAATTGATTTTTATCAATGTTTCCGTTTTTCTATTGGTTCAAATTTTATTGGCTATTGATCGTTTAACCTTAAGCGGCATAGGCCACACAATACTAGAATTAGTTTCATTGAATTGCACTTGGCGCGGACTTGTTTTCAGTCCATGGGGTTTGTTTACGAATATTTTTGTTCACGAAAACTTTTTCCACCTAGTATTCAACATGTTTTTCTTGTATTTTTCAGGAACGCTCTTTGAATCCATTTTTGATAGAAAGCGCTTAATTTACACGTATATTTTCGGAGGAATATTTGGAGGAATATTGGAAGTAATTTCGCATTACACTTTTCCAGGATTGGAGAGTGGCGGTTTCGTCCTAGGTGCATCCGGTGCTATTATGGCCATTTTTGTTGCAATAGCTTTTTACAGCCCCAATACAAAAGTTCTATTTTTTGGCGTTTATCCAATTCCTATTTATGTTTTAGCATTCTTGTTCCTTTTGAAAGACATAATGAACGTCGGAACCCCTAATCAAATTGCTCATTTTGCCCATATCGGTGGTGCTATCTTTGGCATGGTTTCGGCTAACAATATTCATTCTAAAAATAACATTATGAATTTTTTGTATCGCCTATTCGGTTCTTTTGGAAAACTGTTTACATCAAGACAACCAAAAAAAACTGCACCTTCGGGTAAGGCTTGGAAATCAGACGAGCAATATAACGTTGACAAGAAAAAAAGACAACAAAAAACAGATGCAATACTGGATAAAATCTCGAAATCAGGTTATGAATCATTGACCCGAGAAGAGAAAGACTTTTTGTTTAACCAAAGTAAAAATGGATAAAGTTCTAAAAGCCATATTACTTCCTTTAAAAATACTTTCCGTTCTGGGATATATTTCACTAGTGTTGTGCTATGTGAGTCCCTATATTCACCCTAACACATTGACTTTACTTCCTTTTTTCGGACTCTCCTACCCTATTATTATCGTTTGTAATTTTGTCGCTTTAGCCTTTTGGGCAATCACCCGTTCAAGATGGGCTATTTTCTCATTATTTATCATCTTGTTGGGCGGTAATTTACACTTTCGAACATTGGCAATTACTTTTTTTGAAGACGAAAAACGAACAACAGAATTGAAAATTCTCACGTACAATGTACGTTTATTTGATGTTTACAATCCTGATTTTGAACAAGGAAAAAACACTAGAAATCAAATATTTGCGTTCTTAAGAAAAGAAAATCCAGATGTTGTTTGTATGCAAGAATTTTATCGTCAAGATAATCCAACACGTTACACAACGATCGATTCAATTTTCTCGGTGATGGGCACAACCATTTTTCATGAACGTAGTGCACATAAACTTCGTGGAAGACAAAATTTTGGTATTGCCATGTTTTCAAAATACCCAATGATTGCCAAAGGTGACGTCATGTTTGACACACAAAGAAAAGAAGATTACAATTATTGCGTATATGCTGATATTGTCAAAAACAACGATACGTTCCGGGTCTACAATGTGCATTTACAATCCATACGTTTGGAAAGTGATTACTACAACGACGACCCCAATGATCCAATGACCGATTTTGCCAATGAAACGGGGCTACGTTATTTGATGAAAAAATTGAGTTTAGCTTTTCACAAACGTGCAGGACAATCGCGCAGAGTTGCTGAGCATGTTCAAACTTCGCCTTATCCAACAATTGTTTGCGGTGATTTCAACGACACGCCCATGTCTTACACCTACAATCAATTCAACAGAAGATTGGTAGATGCTTTTCGCAATACATCGACTGGAATTGGAGCCACGTATATTGGTAAATTACCCGCAGGACGCATCGATTATATTTTTCATTCACCGGATTTAGCTTCTTACGATTTTCATATACAAGAAGAAGAATTAAGCGACCACAGAGCTATTTCCTGTACAATTTCAAAATAATGTTCATAGAAATCAACCCCTATTACATCGACGATCGCATCATAAAACAAGCTGTAGAAATACTACGTAACGGAGGTGTCATCATTTTTCCTACCGACACGGTTTACGCTTTAGGTTGTGATTTGATGAATAAAAAAGGCTTACAAGAATTAGCGCGATTAAAGGGAGTTAAACTAAATAAAGTCAATTTCTCTATTATTTGCTCTGATTTATCCAATCTTTCAGAATATGTAAAACAGATTGATCGCCCGACTTTTAAACTGCTAAAACACAATCTGCCGGGACCATTTACCTTCATTTTGCCGGCAAGCAACGAAATACCACGCTTATTCGATACAAACAAAAAAGAAATTGGTATTCGTATCCCAAATAATGAAATTACGTTGGCAATTGTGAAAGCTTTGGGAAATCCGATTGCAACTACTTCACTTCATAATCCTGACGATGAAATCCAAGATTATTATGCTGATCCTGTAGCCATTTACGAACACTATGAAGACACTGTAGATATGATTATCGACGGTGGTTTTGGTCATTTGGAAGGCTCAACAGTTGTGGATTGCACGCAAGGAGGATTTGAAATCATTCGTCAAGGAATTGGAATTTTAGAATAAGATGATACTGATTGTAAATTGTGGGAGTTCAAAAACACCTTACATCGAAGAGGCGGTTGATGCGATTTGTGATTTCGAAACGGTTTCGTTTTTTGATTTGACAGAGGAAAAAGCACAACAATTTTCGGGTATTATTTTTTCAGGAGCACCTTTGTTAATTACTGAAATAAACATGGAGCCTTACTTGCTTCACGTTGAATGGATAAAGCGATTTGAAAAACCAATCCTCGGCATTTGCTTCGGGCATCAACTCTTAGGATTACTACACGGTTCACGTGGCTCCAGAATGCGCGAAGACCGCGATTGGCAAGAGATTGAGGTATTTGTTGAATCTCCTCTTTTTGATAAATTACCTTCGGTATTTGAAATGATGGAAGACCATTGTGAATCCATTTCAATAGCAACCGATTTTCAACTTGTGGCATCATCAGATGCGTGTGTAAATGAGTCCATGCAACACATTTCCAAACCATTTTATGGTGTGCAATTTCACCCCGAAGTGTCAGGGAATTTCGGTCAAATCTTAATAGAGAATTTTGTTAAAATCGCTCTTGCAATTTAGAACATTACTTCCCTGCGATATCCATTAATTTCTTAGGATTCAGAACCGTAAGTTTACGTGTATGAATTTCTATGAACCCTTCTTCTTTGAAATCTTTCAACAAGCGAATTAATGTTTCCGTTGCCGTACCAACGAAATTAGCCATATCTTCTCTCGAAAGGTTAATCGGCTCATTTTCATACACATTCATTAATAAAAGCAAGGCAAAAGCTAAGCGTTCACGAACCGACTTTTGAGCCATATTGGTAATAAAAGCAGCTCTATCTGCTAGCTCTTTAGAAAGTTCACGTATGATTCCATTTCGCAATGTAGGGTTGGTGTCCATCATGTTTAGAAAGTCGTCTTTACTGATAAAGCAAATGTTACTTTCTTCCAGTGTTTCTGACCCCACATTGTAAGGCTCTCCACTAAACATAGCACGAAATCCAACCAACTCACCTTCTTTAGCGATGTGAATGATTTGTTCCTTTCCTTCATCCCCTCGTTTATAAACTTTAACCTTTCCTTGATTGATACAAAAAACTCCTCGTGGAAATGAGCCTTCTAAAAACAAGGACTGATTTTTCTTGTAATAATTACAACTTCTGTGAGCATCAAGATGACCCAATTCATCATTGCAAAATCCACTTAGCAATGAACCTTTTCGAGACATACATGTGCTACACGTTACGTGTTTGTGTGATTTATCCAGCATCTTTTTTCGTTATTCTTAACAAATATAAGCTTTTCATAAAAATGTTAAAAGGTGATAGATGTCATTTTTTCAACATTATGCCCCACATACTTTTGCTTCATGAACGACCCCGAACTAGTAAAGAAATACAACGTACCCGGACCGAGATACACTTCCTACCCAACGGTTCCATTTTGGAAGAAAAATCCACTTACTGAAACTGAGTGGAAATCCGCATTGGAGAATTTCACTCAACACTATGACCATCAGTCAGTAAGCATCTATATTCACTTGCCTTTTTGCGAAAGTTTATGCACATTTTGTGGGTGTCACAAACGCATAACTAAGAACCATCAAGTGGAAACACCTTACATTTCTGCATTGAAAAAAGAGTGGAAAATGTATGTGGATGCCTTCGGTTTTCAACCGGAAATAAAGGAACTACATTTGGGCGGAGGTACTCCAACTTTTTTCGCTGCGGATGCAATTATTGATTTATTGACTGCTATTTTCGGTAAAAACACGATTCAACCGGAACAATGCGAATTGAGTTTCGAAGCACATCCTGGGTCCACCTCCGAAGAACATTTGCAAAAATTATATGACTTTGGTTTTCGTCGAGTTAGTTTTGGAATTCAAGATTACGACCCAATCGTTCAGACGGCTATTCACCGCATTCAATCTTTTGAATTGGTAAAAAGTGTCCACGACCTTGCAAAGAAAATCGGATACACTTCGATCAATCACGACTTGGTGTTTGGGTTGCCAAAACAAGACATGAACGCACTGATGAAAACAATCGATTTAACCTTGGAATTGAAGCCTGAACGAATTGCTTTGTATAGTTATGCGCATGTTCCTTGGATTAAAGGCACAGGACAAAGAGGTTATAGTGAAGCGGATTTACCACAAGACAATGAAAAAAGAGCATTGTATGAAACAGCTTACGCAAAGCTGATTGACAGTGGGTATCTTGCCATTGGAATGGATCATTTTGCGCTGCCTGAGGATGGATTAAGTAAGGCTTTCAATCAAAAGAAATTACATCGAAATTTCATGGGATATACCACAAAATCAACTAATTGGATGATTGGAATGGGTATGTCGGCTATTTCAGATTGCTGGATTGGCTTCGCACAAAATGACAAAACGGTAGAAGGCTACCAAGAACAAATCAACCAAGGAATACTCCATGTTTTTCGAGGTCATTTGCTGACAGACACTGAATTACTGATTCGTAAACACATTTTGGACTTGATGTGTCATTTCGAAACGTCTTTTTCAACAGATGAACAATACCAAGATATTTACGAAGGAATTATTCAACGTTTACAACCTTTGTTGGACGATCAACTCGCAAGTTTAGTTCATCAAACAGTTACAATTACTGAAAAGGGGCTTCCATTTGTTCGTAATGTTTGCATGGCTTTTGACTTGGATTTGATACAAACTGAAATTGGAAAACAACTTTTCTCCAAAACGATATGAGTGAACCTTGCTTTCATTGTGGCGACGAAATTATTGGAAAACCAATTCAATATGATCAACACGATTTTTGTTGTATAGGATGCAAAAATGTATATTCCTTATTGAGCAACAACAATTTAGGCGACTATTACACGTATGAAAAAAATCCTGGATTAAAACCCATTTCTACCCGAACCGACAAATATAATTTTCTAGACATCGAAGAAATAAAATCGCGTTTTGTTCAATTTGAGAACGAAGACATGGTTCGGGTTTCGCTTTCTTTGCCTACGATTCATTGTACATCTTGTATTTATTTGCTTGAAAATGCACACAAAATCAATGAAGGAATCCTCAATTGTCAAGTTCATTTTGCCAAAAAAGAAGCGACTTTAGTTTACAACCCAAAACTGTTAAAGCTTTCGGATATTGCACTTTTCTTAGATCGAATCGGCTACCCACCCAATTTTGAAAAAAAGAAAGAAAACAAAAGCATCATCGACAAGAAATTCCTTTTAAAAATGGGAATCGCTGGCTTTGCTTTTGGTAGTATCATGCTTTGGAGTGCGCCGGAATATACTGGAATTGTTAAAGATAATTTGCAATTCAGAAACTTCACTTCTTATTTGGTTTTTATTGTTTCATTGCCTGTTTTACTCTTTTCCGCAAGTGATTATTTTGTTTCGGCTTACAAAGCTTTACGTAATAAATACCTCAACCTTGATGTTCCCATTTCGATAGGAATCATGGCCTTGTATCTTCAAAGTTCGTTTGCCATTTTCAATCACGAAGGACCAGGCTATATGGATAGCTTTGCAGGTTTTATTTTCTTTTTGCTCATCGGTAAATGGTTTCAAAGTTTGTCCTACAAATCACTTTCATTTGACAGAGATTACACGGCCTATTTCCCTGTAGCTACAACTAGAATTGTGAATGGAAAGGAAGAAATTGTACCCATTGAAAAATTAGACGCTGGCGAAGAAATCAGTGTAAGAAATGAAGAAATCGTTCCCTGCGATGCAGAATTATTGGATGAAACTACTTCGGTAGATTATAGTTTCGTTACGGGCGAAAGCGAACCGGTCACTATCACCAAAGGAATGCTAATTTATGCTGGTGGAAAATTAGTTGGAAACAGAGTTCGCCTGAAGGTAAAAGCAGCAACCAATCGAAGTCATTTAACGCAATTATGGAACGAAACGATTGATAAACATGGCGAGAACAACTTGATTCGTTATCAGGACAAGATTGCTCAATATTTCCTAGTCATTCAATTCATTATCGCCTCATTAGCAGCATTATATTGGTTTTTCGTTGATCAACATCTGGTAACAAAAGTGTTGGTTTCCATCCTCATTGTTGCCTGTCCGTGTGCTTTAGCTTTGTCTGCACCTTTCACTTTGGGAAATATCATGCGCGTTTTTGGAAAGACGGGCTTTTTCCTTAAAAACACAAGCGTTGTTGAAGCAATGGGAAGTATCACCGATATTGTTTTCGACAAAACAGGAACACTTACGGATCCAAATGAATATCAAATTGAAAAACGCCTTCCTGAACTGACCGAAACGCAATGCGCAGTCCTTTTCGAAATGACAAAAAGTTCTACGCATCCCTTATCAATTGCGCTTCACAAGCAACTTCCTTTTCTTCATTCTTTGAAATTAGATTCGTTCAAAGAAATCAAAGGTGAAGGAATTGAAGCCATTTATGATGGAATCAACTACCGACTTGGGAATCCCGTTTTTTGCGGAGCAACAAAAAAACAAGATGCAACAGAAGTGTTTTTTAGTTCAAACCAAGTTATTATTCAAGAATTTGAATTTCATGGAAAATTCAGAACGAATTTAAAAGAAACACTACAACAACTGAGTCGCTATAATTTACATGTATTATCAGGAGACAGCGACAAAGATTTATCAAAATTAATTGAACTTGGATTCAGAACCGAAAACATCCATTTTCACCAAAAACCAAAAGATAAATTTGATTTCATAGAGCATTTATCACTTGAAGGCAAAAAAGTAATGATGATTGGCGATGGACTTAACGATACAGGTGCCATTGGAAATGCACAAGTGGGAATTGCCATTTCTGAGGATATGTTCCGTTTCACTCCTTCATCAGATGCCATTCTTGACGCACATCAAATCAACACCCTACCTGCTTATTTAAAGGCAGTTGACTATTCAAAATTCGTATTAAAGGCGTGCTTAGGTTTCTCTTTATTTTATAATTCAATTGGATTAAGTTTTGCTATCTCAGGCACCTTAACTCCTTTTGTAGCAGCCATTTTAATGCCTATAAGTTCTATATCAGTAGTACTACTTAGCACTTTGTTAGTTCAGCTAAAATATCGAAAAGGAATACTAGCCTAAAACCTGATATAAATCAATATTTAAGCAAATACACATCATAATTTTTTTTCTTTATTCGATACAAATTTGCATTATGGGAATGATATACATAATGCTCGTTGTAAGTCTACTGATAGCAATCTTCTTTTTGATCTCATTTGTTTGGGCCACAAAAAGCGGACAGTTTGAAGATGACTACACACCTTCTGTACGAATTCTCTATGAAGATGAACTAACCATAAAAGAAGAACAAGATGGAAGTAGAAAAGTTTAGTTACGACAATAAGATCGTACGGAATTTCGCCTTTGCCACCATTATTTGGGGGGTAACGGGAATGTTAGTGGGGTTGATTGCAGCGTTACAGTTAGCATTCCCAGAGTTTTTTAATGACTACTTAGGATTTAGTTTCCTATCATTTGGTCGTATTCGCCCATTGCATACCAATGCAGTGATTTTCGCATTTGTCGGAAATGGAATTTTCATGGGGGTCTATTATTCACTTCAACGATTACTAAAAACGAGAATGTGGAGTGACAAATTAAGCTACATTCATTTTTGGGGTTGGCAGTTAATCATTCTTAGTGCTGTTTTAACTTTGCCATTTGGTATAACAACTTCCAAAGAATATGCTGAATTAGAATGGCCTATTGATATTGCTATTGCGTTAGTTTGGGTTATTTGGGGATGGAACATGTTCGCAACCATCTTAAAAAGAAGAGTTAAACACCTTTATGTTGCCATTTGGTTTTACATTGCGACTTTCGTAACTGTAGCCATGTTGCACATCTTCAACTCCTTCGAGTTACCGATTTCTTTCTTGAAAAGTTATTCATGGTACGCAGGT
>CAZHPL010000060.1:0-14196 GCA_964534495.1 uncultured Lishizhenia sp. | reverse complement strand
ATTTAGAGGAAAGCGGATTGACGCAACAACTTTTCAAAGATGCCAAAGGAATTACTCGTCTTCAAAAGCCAGATAAATTATATCTTGACAATACCAACTTGCTGTATAACATTGCTCCACAAAATGTACAAATGGGACATATTAGAGAAACGTTTTTCGCCAATCAATTAAGATACAAACAGTTAGTCGAGTACACGGACATCGGTGATTTTATTATTAACAAAACAATGACATTCGAAATTGGTGGGAAAAATAAAACGAAAGAACAAATTAAAGGAATTGAAAATGGATTTGTAGCAGCGGACGATATAGAAATTGGTTTTCAAGAAAAAATACCATTATGGCTTTTCGGATTCTTGTATTGATCACATTCATTTGTTAAAACGAACAAAAGTCATATTTCAGAATACAAATTAACTATACATTTGCCAAAAATTTGTTTGTTTGCGTGCAATTGCCAGTATATCATTAATTGTTTTACTTCTCAGTAAACTCTTTTATGGCTTGGTATTGCAAGTACATTTTTACATGAACCAGGCAGAGATTACGCGTTTGGAATGTGAAAACAAAAACAGACCGGAAATGCACTGTAACGGAAAATGTTACTTGGCCAAACAATTACTCAAAGCCGAAAACGAACTTAAAGACAGAAACTTGCAAAAAGACAAGTCTCTTTCGTTGATGAAAATTTCGGAAACGGATTGCATGAGTACCCCAAAAATCACACGTATTTTCTTGTCTCATACAATTGAAACAAAAGAAGCGAAACGTGAATTTTATTACCAATTTTCGATTCAAATTGCTAACTTAAATTCTGCCTTTCATCCACCTTGTGCTTAATGACTGACTAGTTTATTATTCAATCATTAAAAAGCAACACAATGAAAAAATGGTTTTTTGTTGCGTTTCTTTTAAGTAGCTCATTATCTTATTCTTGCGATATCTGTGGTGGAGTAAACGGAAATGCGTCAATTGGTTTGTTTGCATCCAATCGTTTTCACACATTCGGGTTAAAGAGTGGATTTCGTACGTATTCAACCTATATGTATGGAATTCGACACACACAAGAATTTATTTGGTCTAATGAGTTGCAATTTAGAACGCAATTACATAAAAGAATCCAATTAATGGGGTCCTTGCCCTATCAATCTGCGATTCAAAAAACAGATTTGTCAACCGATGTAGTTTTTGGTTTGGCCGATCCCAATTTGATGCTCAATTTCATATTGATTCAAAAACAGGATTCATCCGGAATAACAAAAGATTTCCTTTCGTTGGGAGGAAGTTTGAAAATGCCCATTGGAAAAAATGTCTCCACGCAAAGTGCACTGAAAAACTTGTATCCAGGAACAGGCTCTTGGGATGAAACCTTGATTTTGAATTATCTACATCAATTTGGAAAAAAAGTAGGTTGGCAAACAGAACTCAGTTATGCGTTTAAAGGAAAAGACAAGTATCAATACCGCTATGGCAACACATTCAGTGTCAGTTCACAAGCCGTTTACAGTCAAAAAGTGGCCTCCTACCGCTTAATCGCATCGCTTGGTGCATTGTTTGACAATCACGCTGCGAGTACGACGAATCGCATCGTAGATCCAACGGCGGCTAACAATGGATTTGTGGTTTCTGCAAAAGCAAGTGTAAACCTACTCACCTACCGTTGGTTGTGGTCTGTTTATGCCATGCAACCTGTGGCTCAAAATATAAACCAAGGAACTATTAAACAGCAAATCAGTTGTGGACTTAGCTTGAATTACCTCATTAAAAAATCTCAAAAAACAAAAAAATGAAAAAACTATTTATACCAATCGTCTTGTTTTCAGGACTTTTAGCTTTGAATGCCTGCAAAAAAGATGTCGCTACAAAAGCGGATATTACAATAGAAGAACCCACAATTGGCGACACGGTTCAATTCGGTGATTCCGTTCACATGGAATGGTATGCAACCGGTGATGGTGAGTTGCATGGATATACCGTAACGCTTATGGATACAGTTGATGGAACAACGTACGCATCCTTTTCATCAGAAAATCACGCAACTTCGTATGTGTTTCACGAGCATTGGGCTAATGCTGTTACCGACACTTTAACCTTGCGCATGAAAGTAGAAGTGGAAATCGACCACGATGGCAACAAAGCCTCTAAATCGAGTACAGTAGTTTGTTTACCTCAATAATGAGCCATGAGTTTATTGTATATATTAAACGCCATTTTTTTGGGAATACTTGTCATCTACTTTGTTGACATTTACAAATCCATCAAAAAATTAAAAACCAATCAAGAAATTAGAAATCGATTATTTAAAAAAGACTAAAATGAAAAAAAACATCTTATATTTTGGACTATTGTCCGTGTTATTAGCATTCACTTCATGTAAAAAGAAAGATACAAATGCTGGAAATGGAAGTGTTGAAGTAAAACTTTCTCATTTATGGGGAATGTCAGGTGATGCTTTTATGTTGAATATGGACATGATTCACCCAATGACAGGAGACACCATGAACTTTACAAAATTTAGATATTATGTTTCAAACCTCAAATTAAAGAAAAGTGATGGTACTTGGTACACGCAACCAGAGAGTTATTTTTTAGTGGATGCATCAGATGAAACAACTATGTCCATTACACTTTCAGATGTACCTTCTGGAGATTACACGGATATTTCTTTTACATTAGGAGTTGATAGTTTACGAAATGTATCTGGAGCTCAAACAGGTGCATTATCAACAGCTAACGATATGTTTTGGAGTTGGAACACAGGTTATATAATGGTAAAAGCTGAAGGAACATCTCCACAATCTTCAAATGGTACATTTGCTTTTCATTTAGGAGGCTTTTCGGGTGACTACAACATTGTTACTGTCAAAAATTTCTCTTTTGGTTCAAATAGCTTGACGGTTTCAAAAGACAAAACTTCTAAAGCCTATTTCACATCAAATCCTGCAAAACTCTTTCATGCAGACCCGCTTTCTTCAGGCACAAGCGTAATGATGCCAGGAACAAAAGCTAAACAAATGGCTTCGAATTACTACTCAAGTTTCAGTTTTGATCACATTGAAGAATAAAGCAAAATACTTTAATATTAAACTAGGAAAGGCTATTATAGTCTTTCCTAGTTTTTTCGTTTTGTTTCTCGTTCAAAGTTGTACCAAAGAACCGCGCGAATTAGAAGTTCAACTAACATATCCTTCTTACTTTCCAACTCCAGTTTATTCATTTTCTGAAAATGAAATCTCTAACGCGAAATTTAGACTTGGTAAAAAACTCTTTTTCGACCCAATTCTTTCAATAGATAGCACTGTTTCTTGTGCATCTTGTCATAGTTTGGTGCACGCATTTGCGGACCATAATAAACCGCTAAGCAATGGTGTTGGGAATGCTTTAGGCACAAGAAATGCACCTTCAATTGTCAATATGATTTGGTCTCCTTCATTCATGTGGGATGGTGGCGTGAATCATTTAGACGTTTTTTCTGTTGCTCCAATAACGAATCCTTTGGAAATGAAAGAATCCATTGCACATGTAATTCAAAAATTAAAAAACAACAGTGATTATCAGGATTTATTTCAAAAAGCTTTTGGAGAGGGCGAAATTAACGATCAAAAAATGCTTCGTGCCTTGAGTATTTACATGGCATTAATCGTGTCGGATAAATCGAAGTACGATTACGTAAGACAAGGAAAAGATGTTTTCACTGCTGACGAAAAAGCAGGTTATGAATTGTTTACTCAAAAATGTGCTTCCTGTCATAAAGAGCCAATGTTCACGGATTATAGCTACAGGAATAATGGATTAGATACAACATTCGTGGATTTGGGTAGAGGCAGAATTACCTTAAATCCATCGGACAATGGAAAATTTAAAGTGCCAACTTTGAGAAATGTTGATTTAACATATCCGTATATGCACGATGGAAGATTTTGGAGCTTGAACCAAGTACTTGATCATTATAATTCAGGAATTAAACACTCGGAAACGCTGGATTCAACATTGCAAAATGGAATTCCATTGACATCGGATCAAAAAAACAAGTTGATTAAATTCCTTAAAACTCTTACGGACTATAAATTACTTTCAAATAACTTGTTTTACTAAAACAAAATCTTTTTCACTTGCTTTTGAATAAAAGGTTTGCTTATCTTCACCATCCTTTTTTGAGCAAAAATGATAAGATTAAAATCAAAATTATTTGAGGAATATATTCGTTTAAATGCAATTTCCAAAACGATTGCCAAATACAATGACTCAATAATTCAAGAAATAAAAATAGAAGACAGTTATATCAAAGCAAGAGTTCTTGGGACAAGGTATTATGAAGTAGAGATTCTTATGTCTCCAACAAAAATAATTTCAAGTAAATGTACTTGTCCTTATGATGGTGCTGGAATCTGCAAACACATTGTTAATGCTTTTGTAACTGCTGATTTGCAAACAAACAAAGGAAAAAACGAACCACAAAAAAAATACATTTACGAATTTCAAGAAGACACACAATTTTTCCATGTACCCACTATTCATTGGAATAATTTGAACTATGAACTTTTAAGAAAATTGTCAAAAGACGTTCGAGTTGATCAAATTTGGTACGATGATAGCCAATGGTTAGATGGAAATTATTTTTACAATCGCATTGAAGCAGGTTTTCGATTGAGTTCCAAAACACATCAAATTTGTATTTACGACAAAGAAGATGGTTTGTATTTAAAATGTTCTTGTGAAACGCCAAAAGAATTGCTTTGTCAGCATTTAATTCGTGCATTAAAATACTATGAACGCGATTTTTTAGATCCCGTTTTCGATATAAAAAAGCGTGAACAACAACTCAAAATAGAAGCTGAAAAACTGGGTTTAGAAATAGAGTTGGATAAATTGGTAGATATTTTGGAATTTAAACCATATCAATATGGGCTAAAACCAAAATCAAAATACAACCTCATAAGTGTTAATCATCCCGATTTCTTAAAAGAAAAAGAGAATATTCTCGAAAAACCACCTTTACCTTGGGAACAGAATGATAGCGTACAAAACATTTTGGTGATCCAATACAATAGTTATCATCAAACTTTTGCAATTTCAGTATTAAAGGCTAAAAAATCAAAAAGTGGAAGCTTAAAATCTCCCATTCAACCCATTAAACAAACGGAGGCACAGGCTTTTCAAAACAATCTAGAAAACAGTAATTTTTTCAACGCTGCATCCTTATTAAACAATAGGTATGACTCGACTGCATTTGACGACGATGAATTATTTTTACTCTACAAAAACCTCATCAAAAACCCTCTACAATTCCCAATATACGAATTGGACGACGATTCAGGTAAAATAACGCCGACCAAATTAATTCCCAATGATATTCGAATTGTAGATGCAAATGCTGAAATTTATGTGGTGCAACAAAATGACTTTTACGAAATCAGTTGTAAAATTCTATTTGAAAACCATACGATTTCGACGACTTCCATTCGTTTGCTCGATCGCTTTTTCTTTCGCTACAACAAATTGTATTATTTCATTGATTCCAAACGTGTTGCGAAATTAATTCGTTATTTTTCATCCAACCAAAATCGACTTTTTGTCCATGCATCACAATTTGAAAAATACAAGGAGACATTTTTAAATGAATTAGAAAACTTCTTTACCGTTCATTACACGCTCACGCGAAAGGCAGTAAAAAAGGAAAAACACGACGCTATTTCGTCTTCTATTAATCCCGAAGAAATTCAAAAAGTAATTTACCTCAGCGATGCAGAAAACTATGTAGTGTTAACGCCTGCCATTCGCTATGGAAACAAAGAATTACCGCTGTATTCAAGACGGAATTTATACGTTGAACTTCCAACAGGTGTATTAGAAGAACGCCCTAGAAATGAATGGTTGGAAAGAGGTTTCAAGCGATTAATTCGCGATTTACATCCTGATTTTGAGGTTGAACCGCTACATGAATTTGTCTATTTATCGCGTCAAGAATTTTTGGAAAGTGGTTGGTTTTTAGATGCTTTTGAAAAATTGAAAGCAGATAATGTGCAACTTTTCGGTTTTTCACAATTGTCCAAAAATCGCTTTAACGAAAATAAGGCAATCATTTCAACTCGCTTGAGTTCAGGAATCGATTGGTTTGATATCGAGGCTAAAATACAGTTTGGTAACCAATTTGTGGATTTAGAAGTACTTCAAAAAGCAATCCTGAAACGTAGTTCTTTTGTGGAATTAGGTGATGGAACCCAAGGGATTTTGCCTGAGGAATGGGTGGAACGATTTGGTAAATTCTTTCGCTCCGGTGAAGTGAAAGACGATTCTATCCGCGTACATCGAACGAATTTTCAACTCATTGACGATTTGTTCCGCGATGAAGCTATAGACCACCAAGTACGGGAAACACTCAACGAATTGACTGGAAAATTAAACGACTTCAAAAGTATTTCGAGTGTAAAAATCCCGAAAAAACTCAAAGCAGAATTGCGCGACTACCAAAAAGAAGGCTTGAATTGGTTGCATTTCTTGGATGAATTTGGTTTTGGTGGTGTATTAGCGGACGACATGGGACTGGGTAAAACCATTCAAATCATTGCTTATATTCTCTCTCAACACGAAAAAGGCAATAAAGATGCAAACCTCATCGTTGTTCCTACTTCCTTGATTTTCAACTGGAAAAATGAAGTGAAAAAGTTTGCGCCGCATTTGAAAATAATTGAATTATGGGGCCCCAATCGTGACACAAAAAACACAAATTTTTCGGACTTTGATATCGTTCTCATTTCTTATGGAACTTTACTTTCTGATATTGAATATTTGCGTAAATACCGTTTCAATTTGTTGATTTTAGATGAGTCACAAGCTATTAAAAACCCAAGTTCCAAACGATACAAAGCCGTTCGTTTATTACAAGGTCGACAAAATTTAGCGCTTACAGGAACACCTGTTGAGAACAATACTTTTGATTTATTTGCCCAACTTTCTTTTGCCATGCCTGGTTTATTGGGAAGTTCGCGTTCCTTTTTGGAGTTATATGCTGCACCTATTGATAAATTTCAGGACACAAAACGAGCTAAAGAATTACAGCGAAAAGTGCATCCGTTTGTGTTGAGAAGAACCAAAAAACAAGTAGCTAAAGAATTACCAGAAAAAACAGAAATGGTTGTCTTTTGCGAAATGGATAAGGAACAGCGAGAAGTTTACAATGCATTTAAAAAGGATTTTGTAGAAAAAATCAAGTCGAAAACGGATGATGAATTACGTAAAGATTCCACCTTGGTATTACAAGGCATGATGAAATTGCGGCAAATTTGTGATTCGCCTGCCATTCTCAACGGAGACGGTGATTTTGGATCGGAAAGCGCAAAAATCCTTGAATTGATGGCGCAAATTGAAGACAAAAAAGACAATCACAAAATATTGGTTTTCTCGCAATTTGTTTCGATGTTGGAACTTATTCGCCAACAATTGGAAAAGGCTGGAATTGGCTATTGTTTATTGACTGGGGAAACCCGAGATCGTCAAGCAAAAGTGGATCAATTTCAAAATGACGACCAAACACGTGTCTTTTTAATTAGTTTAAAAGCAGGTGGAACGGGATTAAACTTAACACAAGCCGATTACGTGTATATCGTTGACCCGTGGTGGAATCCAGCAGTTGAGAACCAAGCCATTGACCGTGCCTACAGAATTGGACAAGACAAGCATGTTGTCGCCATTCGTTTGGTAACACCAGACTCCATTGAAGAAAAAATGCTTGAGTTACAAGAACGCAAACGACAATTAGCAGGTGAATTAATCCATACCGATAATGCCGTAATGAAAGCGCTTTCGAAAAATGATTTATTGGAATTGATTGTGTAAAAATCTGTTCAATTACAAGCTTAACAGCAATTTACATCAAAAAAAATCCCCGCCGAAGCAGGGATTTCAAAACTTTATGAAGTTGAATTATTTCACAACTTTGAACGAAACGTATCGGTTTTTAGCATCTTGCACTTCCTCTTCATCGTCTTCAGCGATTCCAGGATTGCGTTCTGCGGCACCTTTATAAACTTTCGTTAATCTTGTTTCATCAATGCCAGAAGCTACAAAGTATTTTACGACAGCTGAAACACGTTTGCGAGCCATTTCTTCGTACTCTGGATTTTGCTCACCTGCTTTGTCTTCTTTTGAATCATTATGACCAGCGATTTCAATTTTCATTGCTGGATCCGCTTTCATTGCATTAATGACATAATTCATCATTTCTTTAGCGTTGTCTGAGAATCCTGCTTTACCCGCACGGAAATAAACCATGTGCGATTGTAAAATTTCTTCTTTGCTCATTTTGTCAGATTCCTCCGGCGTACAGGTGTAAACCAAAGTAGAGAATGAATCTTCTGGTTTTGGAGGTGCACTGTTGAAGCACTTACATTCTGTAACATTATCTACTTGACGAATGATAATATTGTCAACATAATAGTAAGCATGTTGTAGAATTTCAGCATCAGAATCTTTCGGTTTTTTCGTTTGCTCGAATTTTGTTGCTTCATTACGATCAAAGTTTCCAATTGTAATAAACTTCTCATCTCCTTTAGCTACATAAGTATTACACACTTTTTCCCATCCAAAGAAACCCGTGTAAATGTTATTTCTTTGTCCACGAACCAATTTTTCAGAGCTATTGTAAATAGCACCAGGAGCACCATTTCCCATAGCTTCCTTCGAGAAACAAGCAGCGATGTTGTTCACCGCAAACTTAGATGATTCCGAAAGGGAAACGGAAAATTCGATACAATATGTCAACCCTTTTTTCAAAGTGATTTGCTCAGAACCTTTTTTGATTGGAATGGTGATGTAGCTTCTTTCAGCTGCCATTTTACCCGGTTTATAAGCAACAATACCAGCATATACTTTACCACCTTCACCAGGAATTGGTTCTTCTTTTCCATACAAGTTTAAAGGAATACCCACATCACCTGTTGCAGCAGCCATAAAAATATCAGCCTTCACTTCTGTTGGTGAAGAAAGACCATCTATTAACTCGATTCCGCCAATTTCGGCAACTGTTTCTTTGTCTTTTACTGTTTCAAAATCCTGATAGAGAATTTCTTTCTCGTTAGATTTTTTTCCTTTCTGAGCATGGCTGTAATTCACAACTGCCAAGGCTGACATTAGCATTAACGCTCCGATTTTCATCGTCTTAGATTTCATAGTTTTGTACAGTTTTAATAAACACTTTTACCTTTTCGGGATCAATGTCCGGATAAACACCGTGGCCCAAATTTACAATATGTCTTTGACTTCTGAACGATTTCAATAATTTAATTGTCTCCTTTTCAACAAGCTCTGAACTTCCATACAATGCACAAGGATCCAAATTGCCCTGCAAGGTTTTCGTTTCACCCACTAAATCCCTTGTTTCGGTAATACTCATATTCCAATCCAAGCCTAGTGTGGTGCAGTTCAACGCTGCAACATCCGGAATAGAAGCTACTGCGCCTTTTGAGAAAACAGTAAGCGGCACTCCTGGAAAAGCATCCACAATTTGTGCAATATATTTCAATCCAAATTCAGCGTATTGTTCTCTTCCCAAAATCCCTGCCCATGAATCAAACAACTGTAAAGCGTCTGCACCGGCCTCCAACTGAGCTTTCAAATACTGAATCGTCACGTCAGTTATTCGCTGATGCAATTCGTGTGCCAAAACTGGATCAGTGTATAATAATTTTCTAGATTCCGAAAATGTTTTGGAACCTTTCCCTTCCACCATGTAACAGAAAATGGTCCAAGGTGCACCTGCAAAACCAATCAAGGGAACGCGTCCGTTGAGTGCTTTTTTGGTCATTTTCAATGCTTCAAGCACGTATGAAAGTCGGTCGTACACATCAATTTTATCGTCCAACAACTGTAATTGTTCGCGACTACGAATTGTTTTTTCAAACCAAGGACCTCTTTGTTCCAACATTTCATACGGAAGTCCCATTGCTTCTGGAACCACAAGTATGTCCGAGAAAATAATGGCGGCATCTACGTTGAGTAAATCAACAGGTTGAATGGTTACTTCAGTTGCAAATTCAGGTGTTTCAACCAATTCTTTAAAACCAGAAAGTTTTGCTCGAACGGCTCTGTATTCGGGTAAAATTCTACCAGCCTGACGCATCAGCCAAACCGGATAACGCTCAATTGTTTCTCCTCTGTGCGCTCGTAAAAATAAATCGTTTTGTAATTTCATGCTGTGCAAAGATAAAGTTTTCATTATGTTTTACCACTCAATTTCTTGCAGGCCTTTTGATTTCAAATAGTCGTTTGTTTTACTAAAATGTTTAGATCCAAAAAAACCGCGATGTGCAGACAAAGGGGATGGATGTACAGCTGTAAGAATCAAGTGTTTATTGGCATCAATCATTTCAGCTTTGTGCATGGCTTTTAATCCCCACAGTAAAAAAACCACATTTTCTTTTTTCTCATTTATGGTAGAAATGACAGCGTCTGTAAATCGCTCCCACCCTATTCCTTTGTGGCTATCCGGCTTACTTTCTTCTACTGTCAAAACTGTATTCAACAACAAAACGCCTTGTTTTGCCCAACGTTCTAAATTTCCGTTCTCTGGAAATGGTTTTCCTAAATCTTCTTGAATTTCCTTAAAAATGTTGTTCAAACTTTTTGGAAAAGGCTTCACATTGGGTTCAACAGAAAAACAAAGTCCGTGCGCATGACCTTTTGTTGGATAAGGGTCCTGGCCTAAAATCACCACTTTCAATTCATCGAAGGGGCATAAATCAAAAGCCCTGAAAATCTGATTTCCTTTCGGGAAAATAAGACCTTTTCGATGATGATATAGATTACGAACATTTTCAGTTAAGGAAATAAAGTAGCTTTTCTCGAACTCTGACTCAAGGACGTTTTTCCAAGAAGGATGAATGTTGATGGACATATTAAAAGGATAGGTGTTTTTCTTTAACAAAGGTAGGTAAATGAACATGAAATTAGATGTGACTAAGAGACCACTTTAAAATGAAATTGTTTCGATCTTTCATTTTAAAGAAATTAAAAAAGTTGTACTCAAGAATTTTTATCAAATCAATAATAACCCCATGAATCAACTATCAATCAGAATTATAACTAAAAATCTCTTGGCTTTTTTCGGTTGCTAAAAAAAGAAATGATTTCAATTTGATTCTTTTTCTTTCTAAAAAACAACGAGTTATGCTTTAATATTACAGCTCTATGCAAATTATTTCCCTGATTCGTTTTCTGAAATAAATTTGGATTTTGAGCGATGAGTTTCAATGTCCATTCAATTGTTCTGGCTAAGTTTTTAATTTCCTTATCAGTCCAATTAATTTCTAAATATTTTAAGGTTTCAGACAATTCATTTAAAGCGTTATCTGTCTAAAAGATTTTATAACCACTTTTCATAAAGCGATTTTGCTTTGGCATGAGAATTTAACTTCCCTTGCTCCGCATCTTGAATTCCTGTTTCAATCGATTTTTTTTCTGGTTCACTTAAAGAATCCCACCAATCAGGCATCTCATCGTTTCTAAGTGCCACCATTTTTTCAATTATACTTGGGTCTTCAACAGTAGAAATCCATTGAATCAATTCAAGTTTCTTGTTTTGTAAATTCAGATTATTAGACATTTTCTAATTATTTGAATCAAATTTAAATTTTATCTGGATTAAACTCAAATTTTTGCGCTTCAACTTAATTATTGCGAAAGTTAAGAATTCTTTATTTTACGTACAACTGATGAATCTTTTGTTAACTGAACAAATTACCTCAACCAATAATTATATAAACTCTCATTCTTTCCTCCGCTTTCAGGTGTAAAAATGAAATTCGGACGGCGAAAATTGGTCATACGTACTTTCACTGAAAATACTTTTTCCTCACGTGCAATCAGTAATTCAGCGGTTTCTGCTGTTTGCAAACTGTTCATCATTCCATCCAACATCGCTTGATCGACACGAAAGTTGTTGCAAGCAATTATTTCATCTCCAACACTAATTCCTGCCTCTTCGGCACACGAACCTGAACGTACATTTTTCACCATTACTTTTCCTCCTTCGTCACGTGTAGTGGCACCAAATGATGGCTTGAAAGACGTGTTGTCACGCACACCAACGCCAATTTTATCAAAGGTTTCAGCATACGGCAAAATCTCTGTTCCATTAATGTACTTTTTGAAGAAATCAGTCAAATCAGTTCCTGTGAATTTCTCCAATTCTGTTTTAAATTCTGCCTCCGTAAATCCGCGTTTTAGATCCAAATAGAATTTTTGATACAAATGTTTCATAAAATGGTCCAAGCACTGTTTACCTTTTGAATTAGCGATAATCATGGCATCAAAGACACCTCCTAATACTGAACCTCGCGAATAATACGTCATGGAAGTATTGGCACTGTTTTCAGTCGGACGATATGCTTTTATCCATGCATCAAAACTAGCATGTGCAACGGGTTGAACGCGTGAACCCACACTGCCTTCGACGTAATTAACCGAACTTTGGAATTTAGTTAAAAATTCATCTTTGGAGTAAAATCCTGTGCGGCGTAAAATCAACTCATCGTAATAGGACGTGAAACCTTCCATGACCCACAATAAACTCGTGTAATTTTCCTGATCGTAATCAAATGGGCCTAATTCAATTGGACGAATGCGTTTTACATTCCATAAATGAAAATATTCATGCGCCACCAGATTGAGAAAATTCACGTATTCACTTCCTTGATATGTCCAACGATTGACACTCAATGTAGCCGAATTACAATGCTCCAAACCGCCTTGTCCGTCCACCACATTGTGAACGATAAACACATATTCCTTGTTCGGATTTACACCAAAAACTGCTGTTTCTGCTTCAATAACTTTTGTCATATCCGCTTTCAAACGTACCTCATCGTAAATGGCATCGCCGTACATCGCAACTGTATGCTTCACTCCTGCCGCCATAAAATCAAACACGCGCTGATTGCCAATTTCAATCGGACAATCTACCAATTGATCGTAATTCTCAAATTCAAAGGACTGCGAACCATCTTTTTGTACGGAAATCGCTGCTTTTGGTAAGGCAGTCGTAATCGTTTTAAAACCCGAGTAAGGAAAAACTTCGAGGCTTCCTTTCAATTCTTTATGACCTTCGACATACATGAAAACGCCCGAACCACTAACAAATCCATGCGTTAAATCCAAAAATGGCGTTCGAACAGACAATTCAAAAGCATACACTTCATACTTGACTTTTACTTTCTTTTCGCCGTTTGTTTTGATTGTCCACGTATTTTTGGACTTTTTCACCACTTCCATTTCTTTTCCTTTTTCGTCAAAAGCCTTTACAAGATTAAGGTTTTTTGAGAATTCACGGACCAAATACGAGCCCGGTGCCCAAACAGGAAGTTTGACATTCACTTCTTTTTCCTTGAAATCATTCAAGTACATTTCCACCTCAAAGTAATGATTTTGTGGCTTAGGCATGCGCAATTGATACGAAACGCTTTCAGCAGAAGAAAGAAATGCTGTAAAGCAAACAATGAAAAGCAGAACTTTATTTTTTAACATGTAATTGAGTTTATTGCGAATAATAAAATACAAGCCGTGAATTTATCAAAAATTTAGCTTGCGTGAATGCCAACAAGAAAATGGGATTTCATTTTGCATGCATGAATAACAAGAACGAATGAAAATCCAATTATTGTCTCAAAACGAGCTTTTACATCCTTTTTTATTCCACCTGAAAAATTTCACACTTTTGCATTTTTATCAGTTATATCTGAATATTTTGCAATTCTGAAATAAGAAACCAACTATTTCACTTGAATTTTACCTGCCACCAATTTAGCTTTTTCAACCAAATCTTTAACATCTTCATCTCCGTAGGCTAATGCGACAGCCATTCGACGATAAGGTCGCGTCGTTGGTTTACCAAATATCTTAAAATCTGAATTTGGAATGGTAGCCGCCTCATTCAAACCTGAAAAAACAGGTAACTCCGTAGACTCATTTGAAGCTAAAACAACGGCACTTGCTCCCTTGCGAAGCAAACTTATTTCAGGAATTGGTAAACCGAGCACGGCTCTCGCATGCAATTCAAACTCCGAGAAATTTTGTGTGCCTGCAAGCGTAACCATTCCTGTGTCGTGCGGGCGTGGAGACAATTCTGAGAAATATGCACCTTCTTTCGTTATGAAAAACTCCACACCCCAAATTCCAGCTCCGCCCAAAGCTTGCGTCACTTTT
>CAZHPL010000059.1:10728-14268 GCA_964534495.1 uncultured Lishizhenia sp. | reverse complement strand
TTCTTACTGGAAATCAAAACACCTATCAATGGACTTCTTCCAATGTGGCTTACACCACCGTTGCAGGATCAACTTCTAGCTTTGCTTCTGCAGGTTCCTATTCGCTCACGGTCACAGATATGAATGGTGTAACAGCGGTAAATACAAGTGCTTCACAACAAGCACCGAATGCCCATGTTTACATCCGTCCATGGGATTCCAAAGAACCGTATATGAAGTCATTGCGCAAGGCAAAAGCAAATGAATTGTATTCAACCTATTTGAGTTTACGTCCAAATTATGCGAATCAGCCATCTTTTTTCATTGACGTTTACGAATTAATGAAACGACGCAAACGCTGGAAAGAAGCCATGCGGGTGATTTCAAATTTAGCGGAAATGGAATTGGAAAATCAAAGTTTGTTGCGCATTTTGGCACAAGCGATGTTACGTGCAAAACGCTACGAACAGGCTTTATTTATCTATCGAAAATTGGTTGAGATGAGAGGTGAAGAACCCCAGTCGTATCGCGATTTGGGTCTAGCTTTGGAGGAAAATGGTTTGCACACCGAAGCGATTAAACAATTGTACAAAGCAGCAACGATGGTTAGCGATAGTCGTTTTAGAGGGATACAGTTGATTGCTCTCAATGAAATCAACCACATTTTGAATCGTTTTTCTATAAAAACTAAAATGCTCAAACCCGCCTTTTTGTATCCTTTCAAAGTCGATATTCGAGTGGTATTAAATTGGGATGCGGATAACACAGATGTTGATTTATGGGTAATAGATCCGATGGGTGAGAAGTGTTTTTATTCTAACAAACTAACCGAAATCGGCGGTCGTATTTCAAATGATTTCACAGGAGGATATGGGCCTGAGGAGTTTTTGCTGCGTCATGCGGTACCGGGAGAATACAAAATTATGGCGCATTATTACGGTGATCATTCCACAACAGCAATCGAAGGAAAATTGAATTTAACAGTACAATTATTCAAATTTTATGGCTCAAAATACGAAAAGCGATTTGAACTTTCACGAAGGTTAAGCCAACCTAATTCTGTTGTTGAAATTGGTTCATTTACGTTTGAAAAGTAGTTGATTTCAAATTTTTTAGCTAATTTCAACTAAAAGCTAAGAAATTCCGTCTTGGATAAAGTGTCGAAAGAAGTTCATCTATTTGCATCCTTAATTGAGCGATGTGTCCGTAGGGAAGAAAAAGCCCGCAGGGAATTGTATGAACTTTTTTCAAAGGCTATGTATCAAGTTTGTTTGCGTTATGCAAAGGATAAAGATCAAGCAGAAGATATTTTTCAAGAGGCATTTATCAAGGTATTTGAGAATTTAGGAAAGGTAACAGAACCGAAAGCCTTAGCAGGATGGATCAAAACGACGTTTGTGCACACAGCTATTGATTATGTGCGAAAACATTCCAAAGTCCAACATGCAGACATTGATTCTATGGTAAAACAACCTGGTGCAAACGATTATATCGTTGAGAGCATTATGGCAGAAGACATCATGAAAATGGTACAAAAATTGCCTGCAAAGCCGCGTATGGTATTTAACTTATACGTGATGGAAGGATTTAACCATCGTGAAATTGCAGAAATGATGGAAATGTCTGAAGGAACTTCTAAATCATTGCTTTTTGATGCACGTAAATTATTGAAAGAAGCTTTGGCTAAAGAAGAAGCGAAAAAAATGAGAATTGTAGTATAATAGATATGCCAATAGAAGATTATAATTTCGATGAATACCTGAAAAGTTCCCTCAATAAAGGAACTGGAGAGCAGCCGTCGGAACTTTTATGGAAACGACTGAATGACCAATTGAAACGGAACGATGTTCAACATCGTAATTTCATGCGCTTAAGTATTACGGTTGTTTCCCTAAGTTGCCTTGCTGTTCTTGTCTTGGTATTAGCTTGGAACAGAACGGATTCAACACAAAAGGTTTCGGAGAATTTCAAATCCTCCACTGTTGAACAGAACGTGAAAACGGCCTCGGATTCCCAAAAAATTAAGGGAACAGAAAAGCAATTTGATACAAATAAGGATAAAAGCCTAGATAGACAAAACGCAGAGAATAACTTTTCAACGTCAACCAAAGAAAAGCATTTTGTAGCATCAGAAAATTCGTTGCAATCTTCGATTACAGAACAGTATCGTCAGTCTATTAAGGAAAATGAAGTAGTTGCGAAGAATTTCAAACCATCTGGAACTACTCAGGATATAAAATCCACCGAAACCACCCAAGATGTAAAATCCAATGCAACCATTCAGGATTTCAAATCCAATGAAGTAAACCAAGATTATAGTTCTAACGAAGTAAACCAAGAAATAAAAACATCTATAAATGAACAACTTAAATACTTAAAAGCAAGTTGGAAACCAAAAGAGTTGGCATTTGTAAAAGTATACCATCGTCCTCAAAAGACGTTTACACAATGGGCTGTTCGTTTGGATTTAAATCCAGGAATTTCTTTTCTTAAAATGGAAGATGGCGGTGCGAATTCTCCTTACAATGCCAGTTATTTTGAACAAAATCAGCTTTCAAGTCTTGTGCCGAATGCAAATTTGAACATAAGATACCACGCGCCAAAAGGACTTACATTTTCTGCAGGTATAGGGGTTTCAAGCATTGTAACTAATTTTGATAGTCCAAATAGTTCGATTCATTTCGATTCCACACATCATCAATTTGAATTTGAAACTGCAAATGGTCACATGCAAGTTCATCAAGATGAATTCGAAGGAGAAGATGAACAACCTTGGGGTCCTGGAGAACCAGGAGAACCGTGGGAGCCAGGGCAAAATCCACCACCCAATTTCCATGTTCGTTTACAAGAAAAAGAGGTTTATACCATGTTACAAGTACCCGTACAATTGGGTTATGAATTTCACTTCAAGCGTTTGAAATTGTTTGCACAAACAGGTATGATTTTTAGTAAAACGATTTATGAAAAATCGGAAATTCGTCTAAATGAAAACCATGCTTTGCGCGAAGAAAACGATTTAGATTACAATGGAATTTTCTTTTCGCATTCACTTGAATTGGGTGCAGAGTTTCGTTTAACACCTCACCTTGGTTTGTCGGTTTCACCTAATTTTAGGTATTTCATAACGCCACTTAATCCAGGCGCAGAACGCTTGATTTATCCACGTAAATACGGTTTAAACGTAGGATTAAGCTACTATTTCAAATAAGCGTTTGTACATTTGTATAAACCGAATGTATGAACTATATTTTTTCATTTATTGGAATTTTGTTCCTGTTTTTTTCTTGCTCTGTTCCCAAAAATGGAGCTTTAAATAGTGCTCCTAATTATACGATTACAGTTGCCCCGGGTCCAGAAGATATGGCTTTGGATACTAATGGTTATGAACATCGTATTCTTGTAAGTTGTGATAGTCGTCGCGAAAAAAAAGAAAGTGGTTGGATTTATGCGATTGATTTAAAAACAGATAGCACTTACGAAATCAAGCGAACCAATGAGCCACAAGGGCTAGTCTTTCACCCGCATGGAATGGATTTGGTGCAATTAGTTGACGGAACAACA
>CAZHPL010000059.1:9184-10718 GCA_964534495.1 uncultured Lishizhenia sp. | reverse complement strand
GTATTTGGTTTCGCACGATGATGAAAAAGGCGAACAAGCTATTTTGGAATACCTTGTGATGGGAAAAGACCTTCATTTTTTAAAGAAATACACCGACCCACTTTTAATAACACCGAATGATGTTTGTGCTTCCAAGCAAGGCGACATTTTCACAGGTAACGAATTTCACAAACGAAACGCTATGTTGCCCGCAATGCTCGGAGTTAAATCGGGAAATATTATCCGATTTTCTGATGAAAAATGGACGATTCAATCCAAAGGTTATTGTTATGCAAATGGTGTTGCAGTTTATGGTAACACCTTACTTTCTGTTGCAACTCGCAATCCTTTTTTATATGCAACACCTTTAAATGGAACGCCTGCCGATGCCAAAGAAAAATGGTGTAAAATTCCTGGCGGAGACAATATTTCAGTCATCGGAAACAAGGCGTATGTTGCCTGTCATGTGAGTCCAATTCGATTCATTAAGCATGCTAAAAACAAAGCCAATACTAGTCCGACGGTGATTTACGAAGTGGATCTCATCTCGCACAAACACACGTTGTTGTATTCCAATAATTCCGGCTTGATCAATGGTGCTTCAACGGCTATTTATTACCATGGGAAATTGTATCTGTCTCAGGTTTTTGAACCTACAATTTTGGTGGTGAAGAGCGACTTTCCAAGCAAATAAGATGTGAAAAAAATAAAAAAATTGTCGCAAAGTGATTTATTAAATATATTTGTAAGTGAACACTTACTTACATCATGCAAGAACGATCAGAAAGACAGCGACAAATAATTGAGGCATCAGGAAAAATACTCCTTGAAAAAGGAATCAAAGGACTGACTACTAAGCAACTCGCCTTGGAAATGGGTTTTACGGAAGGAGCAATCTACCGCCATTTTTCAAGTAAAGAAGAAATTGTTGCGGCATTAATCGATATGTTTCAACAAAACCTCACGCAACGTTTACAAGCCATTTCAGAGGAGGAAATAGCCGCTCTCGAAAAGTTAAGAAAGGTATTTAATAGCCAATTTTCATTTTTTAATCAACACCCATATTACGTGATTGCCATTCTTTCAGAGGGACTTTTTGATGAGTCTGAAAAAATGAACGAAGAAATTAAAAAAGTAATGTCTTTGAAAACGGGATTTCTTAAATCAATAATTGAAGATGGTATTACCCAAAAGGAAATCATTGGTGAAGTAGATGCAGAAGTGCTAACCCACATGCTCGCAGGTAGTTTTCGACTAATGATTTTGAAATGGAAAATGGCGGCCTTCAATTTTAACATCGAAGAACAAGGAAACAAAACAATGGAATCGATAATTGGACTTATTCAATCGTAATGGTTGAATGAACGTATAAAAAACAAACTAAAACAACCGAAATGAAACACCTTTTTCTAGCCATAATTAGCACTTGGATATTGTTCGCTTGCAACACAAAAAATGAAATTTCACCTATTCGTAAAGACATTGAAGAATTAGTTTTTGCCGCCGGTCAACTTGAATGGGACGATGCTTATAATGTCACTGCACAAACGGATGG
>CAZHPL010000059.1:0-9174 GCA_964534495.1 uncultured Lishizhenia sp. | reverse complement strand
ATGGAGTCTTGACGAATTTGCATTTTGAAGTTGGGGATGTCGTTTCCCAAGGAGAAATTTTAACGACCATTGATAATCAATCCAATGCGATTAATCAAAGTACCGCAGCGCAACAATTGGCCATTGCGAATACAGACGTAAGTGAAAATGCACCTGCTTTGGAACAATTGGAACAAAACATTTCATTTGCAGAAAGCAAGTATAAACAGGATTCCCAACAATATGAAAGGTATCAAACACTTTACGCAAAAGGCGCTGTTTCGAAATTGGAATTTGAGAATGCAGAACTAGCTTTGAAGAATTCACTTTCCAACCTAAATGCATTGAAGAAACAGTATAAATTACTGAAAAAACAAGCTTTACAGCAACAAGTAAATGCGGCAGGACAATTACAAAACGCTGCAATCAATGAAAATTTCAACCAAGTGAAAGTGCTTACATCAGGTACGATTGTGAAAAAACTGAAGGCTGACGGGGATTATGTTCGTAAAGGAGAAGTTATTGCCGTTATCGCCAATCAAAATAAAACGGAAGCGGTCCTGAATGTGGATGAAAGTAGCATCGGAAAATTAAAAATAGGGCAAGAAGTTTTTGTGCGCTTGAATACAAATAAAGATAAAGTGTACAAAGGGAAGGTAAGTGAACTACTCAGCACGTATGATCAAGCCTCACAATCGTTTATTTGCAAAGTTTCTTTCCATCAAAAAATGAAACATTCCATTTATGGCACTCAGCTAGAAGCAAATATTAAGGTGGGAGCAAAGAAACAGGCTTTGCTCATACCTAGGGCATATCTAGATTATGGAAATTGCGTTCATCTTAAAGGAAAAAAAGAATTGGTGAAAGTGACTACGGGTATCATTTCAAGTGAATATGTGGAAATCACTCACGGCTTAGATGAAAAGTCTATTTTACTACCGTTAAATCCTTAGTCATGCACATCAACGAGCGAATCGCGAAGAAATACATTCTTTCGAACAAGAAGTTGACGGCTGTTGCTGTATTGGGTGTCCTACTCGGCATGTCGATTTATATTTTTATGAATAGCATGATGGTGGGATTTGACAAGAGTTCAAACACTTCCATTTTTAAATCTACCGCCCATATTCGACTCTACAAAGACGATGAAATCAGTAAGCCACTGTATCACCAAAAAGATAAAATCGAATTGATTGTAAATCCCAAAGTGGTTCCAAAAAACAATCGAATTATCAATCCTAATTTAGTGATTTCAACCGTTCGAAAACTTCCAAAAGTTGTTATAGCAACCCCACAAGTGAATACAACCGTTTTTTACAACAATGGTAAATCGCAGCTCTCAGGAAATGCAACAGGTGTTATTCCGCAAGAAGCCAACAGCATGTTTTCCATTCAATCCTACATGGTTGAAGGTCTTTTTCAGGATTTAAAAACCAATCCAAACGGCATTGTTGTCGGAAGTGGAATTGCTGAAAAAATGAATTTGAAAATAGGTGATAACGTCAATATTACTTCTTCAAAAGCCGTTAACAAAACGTTTAAAGTAATGGGGATTTTTAAGACAAAAAACTCCAACACCGACAAAACCAAATCGTATATCAATATTGCTTCCGCGCAACAATTACTCAATGAAAGTAGCAGTTACATCACAGATATTAATGTTAACATAACTGACCCTGAGGAAGCCGAGTTGTTGGCAAGCGAAATCACCAATTTGACAGGGTATAAAGCTGAAGGGTGGAAACAAGCAAACGAAACGGCAATGGCAGCAAATAAAATGCGTAAAATCGTCATAACTTTTGTTTCCTTGACCATTTTGTTGGTGGCAGGTTTTGGTATTTACAACATCCTCAACATGACGGTTTCGCAAAAAATAAATGATATTGCCATATTAAAAGCAATGGGATTTAAAGGAAAAGACGTCATTCGAATTTTTGTTACTCAAGCGGTTACAATTGGTTTTTTAGGCGTGATTGGTGGCATGTTGATGGCTACAGTTTTGATTACTTTTCTCAAAACCGTTTACATCGGAGGCGATATTGGCTATTTTCCTATTGATTACGAGCCAAAAAAATATGTTCAAGGTGTAATAATTGGTCTTTTTATCACTTTTTGGGCAGGATATATTCCCGCAAAAAAAGCCGCAAAAGTAGATCCGGTTGATATTTTAAGAAAATAAGTATGGAAATTCTCGCTGCTAAAAACATCAATAAATTTTTTCATCAACCTACTGAATTTCAGGTATTGAAAAACATTGAATTCTCGGTCAATAAAGGTGAGTTTTTAACGATGATCGGAAAATCAGGAAGTGGCAAATCAACTTTGCTTTACATACTTTCAACGATGGACACGGATTATTCGGGGCAATTGATTATTGACAATCAAATCGTCAGTGGTTTAAGTAAAGACCAATTAGCTGAAATTCGAAATCTCAAAATTGGATTTGTATTTCAATTTCATTACTTGTTGCCTGAATTCTCGTGTTTGGAAAATGTGATGATTCCTGCCTTGAAACTAGGACTTTTACCTGAAAAGGAAATTGAGGAAAAAGCCTATCAGAAACTAAAAATTCTTGGACTCCAAGAGCAAGCTTTAAAGCCTGCAAGTAAATTATCAGGCGGACAACAACAACGTGTGGCCATTGCAAGAGCACTCATCAATGATCCTTTAATTATCATGGGCGATGAACCGACGGGGAATTTGGATAGCAAAAACACCGAAATCGTATTTGATATTTTTAAGGATTTAGCGCATAACTACGGACAAACAATTATTGCCGTAACCCACGACGATGATTTTGCTCGAAAAAGTGACCGAACGATAGAATTAAAAGATGGTCTTATTATTCGACAATAATTAAGGTTTCTAATTTTGCGTATCTTTAACCTATGTCCGAAAAGCAAATTTTCACCTTACATCAAGTCGTTCGTTCCATCAAAAAAACGGTAGAGGAACGTTATTCACAACTGTATTGGGTCAAGGCTGAAATGCACAAATTGAATCGGTATCCAAGTGGCCATGCTTTCCCTGAATTAGTGCAGCGTGAAGATGAAAAAATTGTTGCGCAGATGACTGGTACCATTTGGAAACAGCAGTTGGAAAACATCAATCGGAAATTTGTGGAAGTTGTCAAAGAGCCCTTGAAAGAAGGGAATACGCTTTTGATGTTGGTAAAAATCACTTTTAGTGAAACCTTTGGCTTGGGTTTGCAAATTTTGGATATTGATCCTTCATTTTCGTTGGGAGAATTACAGCGACAACGCGAAGAAACATTGAAACGATTACAGAAAGAAGGTGTTTTGAATCGCAATCAATTGGTCGATTTTCCACTCTTACCCAAACGTATTGCCGTCATTTCAGCTGATTCAAGTAAAGGCTTATCAGATTTCATGCAGGTACTCGAAGAAAACGACGAGGGTTTTACTTTTTTTACTTGCCTCTTTCCCGCTTATTTACAAGGTGATGTGGCAGTAGAAAGTATCATTCAAGCTTTGCGGAAAATCAAAAAAGTACAACATCATTTTGATGTGGTGGTGATTGTGCGAGGTGGTGGGGCAGAAGTGGGCATGACGTGTTATAATCACTATGAATTGTGTCGAGAAATTGCGTCTTTTCCCTTGCCGGTTTTAACGGGAATTGGACATTCAACGAATATGACGGTTGCAGAATTGGTGGCACATAGAAATGCCATTACACCGACCAAATTAGCGGAGTTTTTGTTTCAAACCTTTCGAGAATTTGCTTTGGAAATACAAGCATCCAACTTGGTGATTCGGCAGTTTTCGACTCGTTTATTGCAACACACACAAAACGATTTTCAGGCTCAGATTCGTCTGTTCAAGCAAATCGCAGGATCTTTTACCAAACGTGCTTTTGACGAAATAAAAGTGGAGCAAAATAATTTAGTGAAAAATACACGGTTTTATTTGCTTCGGCAGAATGAAAGAATTTTTCATTTCAAGCAACACTTTGGACATGCGGCCAAGCGAAATAGCACCTTTCATCTTCATGCTTTGGAACAGCAAATCGCCTTGCTTCGCCCAAGTGCCCAACGACTGATAGAAAGGAATAATCGCGAAGTGACACAATTGGAAAACACTGTTCGTTTACTCAGTCCTGAAAATGTGCTAAAAAGAGGATACAGCATGACGCTTTTCAAAGGAAAGGTTATTTCAGAAGCGAATCAACCTGCTGAAAACGAAAGCATTGAAACGCACACTCATGAGGTCATTGTCCATTCGAAAGTAACAGCTATTGCGAATATAAAACAGGGATGAGGTTTTTTTTAAATTAATGTGTTTTGGTCATGGATTCAGGTACACAAATAATGAAATCAGCACGACCGTAATTTTCTTTGTCTAATTTATTGATGTCGCTTTGTGTAACGGTTGAAATGGTGACCACTTTATGCTCTTTTTTCCATCGTTTATCGTTCTTCAAATACCATAGAATTCCTTGGTAAAAATCAGAGTGAAAAGCACCATTGAAGTGTAAAACCAAGGTGTTGTCATTTTTGAAACCTTCCCAAATAAATTTAGCCATTGTCGCATCTTTAATGGCTTGTGCTTCGACCATGTTGATTCCCATGTGTTCGCCACCCATTTCTCTGATTTCACGGTATTGCGAGAGCGTAGTGTCTACTGAAAAATGAACATCTGCCATTTGCGCCTTGATCGTTGGCGATAAAGTGTCTAAGGCAGCACGCCCTTTTTTGAAGAGTAAAGAGGCATATTTTCGTTGGATATTGTCGGCCAAGCATGGAATGTGGTTTTCTTTCGCAAAATCAACGATGGGTTTGTAATCTGTTTCGTAGTTGGACCATAAACGACAAGAATCTGTGAATTGTTTTTCAGTTCGCTTTCCTGACAAGTAATCATTCAGAATGCTTTGCTGATCTTGTTCGAACATCTCAAATCCCAACACCAAATTTTCTTTTTTGTGAGCGTATAAATCATTCGTCAATTCCAATTCCAACCAATGCGAAATGGGGTTGTCGTGAAATTCTCCGAAGAATACAAATTGGGCGATTTCCGAACGTTTTTTTAGCGCTTTAACTGAGGTTTTTTTGCCCTTTGATGTGTAAACAATAAAGGCATTTTCTTGTGAAAAAAAAGAAAAAGTAAACCCGAAAAAAGCTACAAATAAGAAATGACGCATAGTTATGAATAGATTGAGGTTAGCAATTTAACAATTGACAGAAACCGAATTTAACAGAAATTTAATACATTTACCTACCTGAGCTAAAAATACATGAAAAAACGAACTATGATTCTGGCTGTCGGACTTGCTTTAACAGCGTCTGTGACTGCCTTCGGACAAGCGTTTCAAGTGAATTTTCAGGGACAAAAGCAACAAGCAATGGGATGCGCTGGATCGGCAGAATACGTCGACGGGTCTAGTTTATTTTATAATCCTGGAGCAGTTGCCTTTTCCACTGAAAGTTCCGTGAACATTGCCACAACTCCTATTTTCTCCCACATTTTGTATGTCGATTCGGCAACACAACAAGGGTATCGATCACAAAACCCAGTTGGAACGCCCTTTTCAGCTTACGGTCTTTTTCAATTGAAGAAAGATTTTCCCTTGAAAGCTGGAATTGCAGTGTACACACCTTTTGGAAGTACTGTTCAATACGAAGACGGATGGATTGGTCGTTTTGCTCTTACAAAATTATCCTTGAAAGCCATTTTTATTCAACCCACTATTTCTTACAAAATTTCGGATAAAATTGGCATCGGAGCTGGTTTTATTTTCAGTACAGGAGAAGTGAATCTTCAAAAAGATATTCCCGTTCAAGATAGCCTTGGAAACTTTGCACACGCTGAATTGGCAGGAAAAGCAAAGGGATTCGGTTACAATGTCGGAATTAGCTACAAACCATCCGAGAAATTGACGATTGGGGTTACGTATCGCTCCAAGGTGCAAATGAACTTAAACGATGGTCAAGCAACATTTACGGTTCCCGCAGCGCTTGCAAGTAGTTTCCCAAATGGAAAATTCACAGGCGGACTTCCTTTACCTGATGTTACCACTTTAGCTTTTTGTTACAAGCCCATTGAAAAGTTGAAAATTGCTTTAGATATCAACCATGTGGGATGGAAAGCGTATGACACACTTGCGTTTGATTACGAACAGAACACAAGTACTTTACAAGACACTAAATCAGCAAGAAACTACAAGAGTATTTTCGCGTTCCGCATTGGTGCAGCGTACAAAATCACAGATAATTTTGAAGTGCGCGCAGGAGGTGGTTTCGGATTTACACCTGTTCAAGCAGGGTATGCAACACCGGAAACGCCGGATGCTAATAGAGCTTACGGAACAATTGGTTTAGGATACAATGTTGGCAAACATTTCTCAATTGATGCTTCATTGTATTACACACAGTTGAAACGTGCGGAAACCAACTTGGAAACGCAGTTAAGCGGAACATTTACAACCAAAGCAATTGCTCCTGGAATTGCATTCATTTATAAATGGTAAGTCATGAAAATAAAACAATTCTCTATAGTTAGTTTGGTTGTTGCAGGAGCACTTTTTTCTTGTACACCCAAATACGAAACACCTACGTATTCAAAAGGTGATATCAATCCAACTCGTTTTGTTGTCATCGGTGGCTCAATGTCTTCCGGCTATATGAACGATGGTTTATACCGCGAAGGTCAAGAAAATTCGGTTGCAGCTATTTTGGCGACACAGTTAAAACTTGTCGGTGGAGGTGAATTTTACCAACCACTTGTAAGTGAAAATTCGGTTGGTATAAGTGGTGCTGGTTTGGCGCCATTGAAATTGGGTTACAAAACGGACTGTTTGGGAGCAACATCGCTTTCTCCCGTTCGAATTGCTGCAGCAGGCGATGCGAGTATTTTCGCTCAAAACGTCTATGATGCAAGCAAGCCTTTTGGAAATTTCAGTGTGCCTGGTTTAACATTAAGTACGATTGAACTAAGCAGTTTTGCTTCACTGAATCCTTTTTATGGAAGAATGGCTTCCCCAACAGCAGCGAATGTATTGGAAGATGCTAAAAATTCAGACCCTACTTTCTTTGCGTTGACACTTGGAATCGAAGATGTGTTGAACTATGCGAAAGCAGGAGGACACAATGCGCAATTACCTTCAGAGGCAGTGTTTCAGGCAGCCTATGAAAATGTTATCACAAATATGACTGAAAACGGAGCGAAAGGTGTTGTTTCTACAATTCCAGATGTGTCAGACATGCCTTATTTCACCACAATTCCATGGAACGGTTTAAACTTAGATCAAGCCAATGCGGATTTGTTAAATGGTTTTTATAATCAAATTGGTTTTTCATTCCATGTTGGAAGCAATCCATTTATGATGGTTGATACAAGCGCAAATGCTTTTGGCGTTAGACAAGTATTAGAAGGAGAGCGTTTGTTATTATCCATTCCTTTGGATTCTGTAAAATGCAACAAAATGGGAGTTCTTTTTCCATTTAGAGACGAATTTGTTTTGAATGCAACCGAGATTAATTACATGCAAGGAAAAATTAATGCGTACAATAGCATTATTCGTTCGTTGGCAAACGAATACGGTTTAGCAGTAGTTGACTTTGACGCTTATGCATCCAATTTATTCTCTGGATTTGTTTACAATGGAGTTTCGATGAGCGCTCAATTTGTTTCAGGTGGAACGTATTCCTTAGATGGTATTAATTTCAATGCACGAGGAAATGCACTTTGGGCAAATGAATTTATCAAAGCTATCAACAAAAAATACAAAGCAACCATACCGCAGGTTGATGCGGCAAAATATAATGCAACTTTTTTCCCTTAATTTAAAAACACAAAAACATGAGAAATTTTACTTTACTGTTTGCCTTGTTTGCATTCACTAAATTTTTCGCTCAAACACCTTGTGCAACAGGACGTTTCGCAGAAGATGTTTACACAGCAATCAACACAACGAGTGACATCGTTTACGGTTCAAATGCATCGTATAGTGGCTCAACTACTTCGTTAACATTGGACTTTTACGAACCACAAGGTGACACCATGGCAGCACGTCCGTTGATCATTTGGGTACACGGTGGAAGTTTTATTGGTGGTTCAAAAACCGATATCGATGTTAAAACATGGGCTCAAAAATTCGCTAAAAAAGGATATGCTTGTGCATCTATTAACTACCGTTTAGGATTTTTCCCTTTCGATTCTGCTAATGCAGTAAAAGCAGTTGTTCGTGCCGTACAAGATTTAAGAGCTTCTGTTCGTTTCTTCTACAAAGACAGAGCGACTACAAACACTTACAAAATCGATACAACACGCATTTTTGTGGGTGGTAGTTCTGCAGGTGCGATCACATCTTTACATTTAGCATATTTAGATAAAGAATGTGAGATTTCAGATTATTTGAATGCTTCTACAATTGCTTCATTAGGTGGTTTAGAAGGAACAAGTGGAAACCCAGGTTATTCTTCAAAAGTAATTGGAGTTATCAATGGTTGTGGTGCTTTAGCTCGTTATAGTTGGTTAGAAGCAGGCGATGTACCTCTTTGTTCAATTCATGGAACAGCTGATGGAACAGTGAAATACAATCGTGGAATTGTGAATCCGGGTGTTGCATTAATGTACTTAGATGGAAGCCGAATGTTGTATGACAGAGCTTGTGCGGTTAATCTAGATCATCAATTTTATACTTTCCCTGGTGCGCCACACGTACCTTATGCAGGAACAGATGCAACATCTTTGGCATACATGGACACAACCGTGAACTTTATTCGTGATTTCTTGGTACGTCAGATGGGTTGTACAAATTCAGTGATTCAACCAGCTAATCAACCGTTGGAAGTAGCACATTTGTATCCGATTAATTACTGTAATGGTGATCCTGTAAATGAGATTTGTCCAACTGCAGGAATTGAAGAAAATAAAATCGCTGACTTCAATGTTTTCCCGAATCCAACATCAACTAATGTGACAATCACTTTTGCAAATGACGAATCGTTTAACATGACATTAATAGATTTAACAGGACGAATTGTTCGTTCACAATCAAATGTTGTAAGCGGTTCTAGCTTTAATGTAACTGGTTTACATAATGGAAATTATTTCTTGGTTTTGTGACTTAAATTAAGAGCTTTTATTAATAGTTTCTTTATGAAGTTCAAAACTTTTGTCTAAGTCCCTGCTAATCGTTCTGCTGATGACCCTAATATGCTAATTATGGCCACATTAT
>CAZHPL010000058.1:0-14491 GCA_964534495.1 uncultured Lishizhenia sp. | reverse complement strand
TGCTTCAGATGCAATCATCGTTGGATTCCAGGTTCGCCCTTCATTGAGTGCGCGTAAGTTGGCTGAAACTGAGCAAATTGATATTAGAATGTATTCTGTAATCTACAAGGCAATTGAAGAAATCAAAGCCGCAATGGAAGGAATGCTATCGCCAGATATCGAAGAGAAGGTTGTTGGTTCAGCTGAAATTCGTGAGACATTTAACATTACCAAAGTCGGTACGATTGCAGGATGTTATGTGTTAGATGGTATCATTAAACGTTCTTCAAAAATACGTTTGATCCGCGATGGAATCGTTGTTCACTCAGGTGTTTTGGGTTCTTTAAAACGTTTCAAAGACGATGTTAGAGAAGTGAAAAACAACTACGAATGTGGTTTGAATATTGATAAGTTCAACGATATTCAAATTGGTGATATCATTGAGGCTTTCGAAGAAGTAGAAGTGGCAAGAAAACTCTAATATTTCTTAACGAAAGAAACAAATTGTTATAATTAAGTACCTTTGTACGAACTAGAATAAAAAAAGTCTTATGGGTAAGTTTGGAGCAACAGAAATCATCTTGATTCTTATTATCGTTCTTTTATTTTTCGGAGGAAAGAAAATTCCTGAATTAATGAAAGGATTAGGTCAAGGTGTGAAAGAATTTAAAGACGCTTCTAAAGGTAAAGAGGAAAATACATCCACTGAAATCAAATCAGTAGACGACAAATAATCGTTATGTATAAAACCATTGCTGAAGTTAAGGAAGCTTTGCTTGCTGGGAAAACTGTTGTTTCTATAACGCAACATTTCCTACAAGAAATTGAAGCTAAAAAACAATTGAACGCTTTTTTAGAAGTGTTTGATCAGTCTGCTCTTGAAGCAGCAGCAATCGTTGACGAAAAAATCAAAAAGGGTACTGCTGGACGTTTGGCTGGTGTTGTAATTGGAATCAAAGACAATATCTGTTACCGAAACCATAAAGTATCCGCATCATCAAAAATCCTTGAAGGTTTTGAATCGCTTTTTACAGCAACTGCTTTGCAAAGGCTGATCGACGAAGACGCCATTATTATTGGTCGTTTAAATTGTGATGAATTTGCAATGGGAAGCTCGAATGAAAATTCAGCTTTCGGTAGCGTTGAAAACAATTGGAAGCCGAATTACGTTCCAGGTGGATCTTCGGGAGGTTCAGCTGTAGCAGTGTCCGCAGGTTTGTGTACTATTTCTTTAGGAAGCGATACAGGAGGATCTGTCCGACAACCTGCTTCTTGGACTGGAACTCACGGTCTTAAACCAACTTACGGAAGAATTTCCCGCTATGGATTAATTGCCTACGCGTCATCATTTGACCAAATTGGATGTTTTACCCAATCAAATGAAGACACGATTTTGATTTATGAAATCTTGGCGGGTAAAGATGAGATGGACAGTACCTCTTCTTCAAAGTCAGTTGAAAAGACCGAAATCAAAACGATTCAGAAAGGTAAAATTGGTTTGTTGAAGCAATACCAGTCGCACCCAGGAATGGACGTTGAGATTAAACAAGCAATGGACACATTAATTGCTAACCTAAAGCATGCTGGTCACGAAATCATAGAATTGGATTTTCCTTATTTGGATTATTTGGTTCCTACCTATTATGTGCTTACAACAGCAGAAGCTTCTTCTAATTTAGCTCGTTTTGACGGTGTTCATTATGGGTATAGAAGCCAAGAAGCTAAAGGAGTTGAAGAAACATACATTCGTTCACGTTCTGAAGGATTTGGCCCAGAAGTGAAGCGAAGAATCATGACAGGTACTTTTGTGCTTTCACATGGTTATTACGATGCTTATTATACAAAAGCGCAACAAGTGAGACGCGTATTGAAAGACAAAACAACTGCTTTCTTTAATGAAGTAGATGTGCTTTTAATGCCAACAACTCCCGTAACAGCTTTTGAAAAAAATGCAGTAAAAGACCCCATTCAAATGTATTTGATGGACATTTTTACAGTTCATGCGAATTTGACGGGAAATCCTGCATTAAATATCCCATTTAAAACAAACCAAGAAGGTTTACCTTTTGGAATTCAATTGATGGCAGATTACTATCAAGAAAACACATTGTTTAACTACGCTAATTTGGTGAATACTACAATTGAATGAGATTTTTGCTAACGGTTTTGATGGTTGCAATGTTAGGGCAATTTATGGCGCAAAAGCCGCCTGCTCATCGCTTTCGTCCGTGGGATACTTTAAATCCTGAAGCATTTATCAATACAGTTGAACAAAGTCTGAAATTCTTTTACAACGACTACATCAACGATAATAAATACGATTCAATCATTAATGCATTGAATTACGAACCGAATCAAACTCCAACTTTTTCGGACGAAGTATATTGCGAACGCCTAGCGAAAATGAATCAAATGACAACGTTTCATTTTGATTGCAACCCAGTTACGCTTTCTATGATTCGTTTTTTTACTACCCAACGACGAGCATACGGTAGGATTGTTTTGGGACGTTCAACTTTGTATTTCGACATGTTCAAAGAAAAATTGAATGAATATGGATTACCGATTGAATTGCGATATTTAGCTGTCATAGAAAGTGGTTTAAGGCCACAAGTAAAGTCAAGAGCAGGTGCTTTGGGTTTATGGCAGTTCATGTACAAAACGGGTTTATACTACGGTCTTGAAGAAAATACATACATCGATGATCGTTTAGATCCTGATAAAGCCACTGACGCAGCTTGTCGATACTTAAAACAACTGTACAATATCTACGGTGATTGGAATTTAGCTTTAGCCGCCTACAATGCAGGTCCCGGTAATGTAAACAAGGCAATTCGCCGTTCGGGAAATAAAACTACCTTTTGGGAAGTCCGTCCTTTTTTACCGCGTGAAACGCAAAATTATGTACCCAATTTTATAGCAGCTGCCTATTTGTTGACCTATCATGCGGAACACAATATTATTCCCATGGAAGCTAAATACCACAATGCTGTGATTGATACCATTTGCTTTCGCGAAGGTGTGCACATGAATGCCATCTCGAAAATTGCCAACTGGGATATTGAAGACATAAAATCCTTGAATCCTGTTTTCAAAACGACATTTGTTCCAAAAACGAATAATTCACGTTGTTTGAACGGACCTTTTGATAAAATCAGTCTTCTTGCAGGCATGGAAGATTCTTTGTACAAACTCGATAAAGCGCTAAATACACCTGTAATTGTCGTGCCTGCGAATATTGTAGTGAATGATTCCTTGCAAGCAAAAAACGATTCTACGGCTGTTGGAACGGATTCTTTGAGTGTAAATCAAGTACAAGTTCCGCAATATTTGAGTATTCATAAAGTGCGTTCTCAAGAAAATCTAAAAAATATCGCTTTAAAATACAATGTAACGATTGAAAAAATCATGGAATGGAACAGTCTTCGTTCTACTAGCATTTATGTTGGACAGCGCTTAAAAATCTACACCACTGAACAAATTGTACCAGTAAATACACCGCCACCACCTCCTGCAAAAAAATATTATACCGTTCGATCAGGTGATACCTTTGGAAAAGTCGCACAACGTCACAACTTGACACAAAATCAATTGCAACGCCTGAATCCAGGTATCAATGTGAATAGACTGTCCGTTGGACAACGACTTAGAGTAAAATAAAATGACACCTCTTTCAGCTGTTATCATCACGTTCAACGAAGAAAGAAATATCGAGCGTTGTCTTCTTTCGCTTCAAGGTGTTGCGAACGAAATTATTGTCATCGATTCTTTTTCTACCGATAGAACAGCAGAAATTTGTAAAAAATATAACGTTCAATTTTATCAATTTACTTGGCAAGGCTATTCTTTTGCAAAAAATAAGGGTCAAAGTTTAGCAAACTCTGAATACATCTTATCGCTTGATGCAGATGAATGTTTAGATGAAACGCTACGAATGGAAATCATTCAATTAAAATCAACAGGTTTTAACGGCGTCTATGCATATAATCGACTAACCAATTATTGTGGTAAGTGGGTACGATTTTCAGGTTGGAATCCCGATTGGAAAGTACGAATTTACCCGAAATCACAATGTAAATGGGACGATGCAATTGTTCATGAAGAGATTGAATTCCCAAAAGCCTTAAGTGTAACAAAATTGAAAGGTCGGTTGCACCACTTTTCCTACTTTAGCACTGAACAACATCGGCAAAAAGCAGATCAATATTCCCGTTTAACCGCTAAAAAATATGCAGAGCAGGGGAGAAAGGCTTGGTTTTTTTCACCTTTTTTGAGTGGAATAAGTCGCTTCATTTCTATGTATTTTTTAAAGTTGGGTTTTTTGGATGGAAAAGCAGGTTTTCAAATTGCTTGGATTAGTGCTTTGTCGAATGCCTATAAGTACCGAGAATTAAGAAGATATAGCGCAAATTCTTAAAAACAAACTATGTTTAGCACATTTTTGATATATTTGAACGGATTAGTGTGCTGGGTTTTTATGTGTGTTGACTCAAAAACATTTCTTATTCAGGGTTTTAGCCTTACAAATAGAAAACTAAGTACTAAAATTGTGTACCACAAGTACAATCTTTTATCTTGTTTGTATTGCAGTGAATATTAAAAACATCCTTATTTCAAGAACAGACAGCATTGGAGATGTTGTTTTGACTTTGCCTATTACAGTATGGCTTAAAACGCATTTTCCGGATGCTAAACTAACATTTCTCTGCAAGGATTACACAAAGCCCATCGTTCAAAATTTCAAATCCATTGACGCTATTTTAAGCTATGATGAGTTAGTGAATGATGAAGGATCTGCGATAGATCAGTTAAAGGAATTTGATATCGTTATTCATGTGTTTCCAAATAAAAAAATAGCACATTTAGCAAAAAAAGCAAAGATAAAATGGCGAATTGGTACTTCACATAGGTTGTTTCATTGGTTGACATGTAACAAAAGGGTTTCGTTTACACGGAAAAATTCAGATTTACATGAATCACAATTGAATTTTCATTTGCTGAAGCCGTTAGGATTGAAAGAAATTCCGAGTTTATCTGAAATTACAGAAATGACACGTTTCTACAAACCAAATAATTGTCAGTTACCTGATTTGCTTTCAACTATCGATTTTTCAAAAACGGTTATTTTACATCCTAAATCCCAAGGAAGTGCGCAGGAATGGCCAATAAGTAAGTATAATGAATTGGCTGTTGAATTAGTGAAAGAAGGATATACAGTATTGTTTACAGGGACGGAAAATGAAGGAAAGTTATTCCGCCAAGCGATTGATTGGAAAGAAAATATCATGGATGTTTCAGGGCAATTAGATTTAAATCAATTACAAACCTTGATTCATAAATGTTATGCGCTTGTTGCATGCTCGACAGGACCTTATCACATAGCTGGTATTTCGGGCATCAAGGCTATTGGGCTTTTTGCATCTGTTAAACCGATACATCCTGGACGTTGGCAAGCTTTGGGTGAAAAGGCACAAGCACTTGTTTACGATACAGATTGTCAAGATTGCGAAAAACAAATTTCGTGTGAGATTGTATCAAAAATTTCTGTTTACAAGGTAATGAAAGCAATAAAGAGTGAAAATTAAAATCATTCAATTTTTTTTTTATAGCAATTTGCTATTGGCATTCAGCACATTTAGCTTTATTTGGGCGTGGAATAAGCAGGAATCACATGGTTGGTTATATGCTTTATTTATTTCTTTAGGTGTATTATTTGTCTACAATTTTGATGCAATTCGACAGTTCCAAAATGGAATGAAACAAGGACAAAAAAGAAATTGGTTTGAGAAAAACATTTTTATCAATAAATACCTGATGTTAGTAGCGATGATTTCGCTCATCTATTTTGCTTTTTCAGAACCCGTTTTTACAATCTTAATTGCAAAAAAAATGCTAATCCTAATTGGCTTGTACGTGTTTTATGCTTTTTTCAATGGTAGGAAAATTCCCATGTTAAAAATGTGGATTGTTGCCTTTTCATGGGCTTTTGCAGTCAGCGTCCCTTTTTATTTCTTTTCTTTTTTGAAATTATTTTTACTATTTCTTTCATTAGCGATTTTCTCTGATTGTAAAGACCTAGATTTTGATGAAAATAAAATAAAAACGTTACCTCAAATAATGGGAATTCAAACAGCAAAATGGATGGGTTTGCTTTTATATTTTTGTTTCATTGCTTTGGAATTTTATCCTAACAATTTGAATGCACTTAGTTTGGGGGCAGTATCAATTTTATTTGTATATTTATTACTCTTTCATGTGTCAAACATTCAAAAGAAATCTCTTTCATTAATAGACTCTACTTTAATAATATTAGCATTAGCACTTTTATTTGAATAAAATGAAGAAATTGAAATACAATAGAATCGTTGTTCTTTTTCTGCTTTTACTTTTAGGAGCCTGTAAGACGGATGTGAAAAAAAATGAACATTCAGGGCACATTAGTCAGTTGGATAATGAGATTAACATTGCAATTAAAGAATTCCATACGTATAAGCCTGAAAAGGCAAAAAAGCGATTGTTGCGCATCTCAGACAAAGCCTTACAAGCAAAAGATTGGAATGCAAATATGCACGCAAATTATGAGTTAGGTATTGTTTGTTATTCGCTTTCTGAAATTGACAATGCGATAAAACATTGGAAAATCTCTTCCAAAATGGCTTTATTAGCGAAAGATCCGTTGACGGTTGCTTCTTCTAGTACGAATATTGGGACGGCATATATGCAGAAAGGTTATGCGAAATCTGCCATACTCTATTTTAATAAAGCAAGAACAACATACGAAACACTTAATATTTACAATGAAAATTACTGGATCAATACGATTAATATAGGTGTTTCGTACATTGAATTAAAAGATTTTGCCAAAGCCAGATTTATTTTGAATCGAGCAAAAAAAAGTAAGTCCAATATTGTCATGTATTTCTACTACGTAAACATGGCTAAGTTAGAAGCATTGGAAAACAATAAACTTGCTTTTTTAAAACATCTTGAACAGGCTAAGAAATACGTTAAACATGTTCCTTTTCAAGAGAATATGTTGCATGAAGTAGATTTAGAGTATTCGATACGATTTAATGATATTAATAAAATAAGAGAAATTATTGAAAGACCCTTTTGGAAAAAACAGACTTTGAATTTCTACCAAAAAACGATTTTGAATTACGGCTCAATTATCGTAAGTAATAAACCTTATGAAGATTTTCAAAAACTCAAGGAAAGTGTTGACATTCAAGCAGTAAATAAAAAAGATGTCAAGCTCTATTATGAGATGATGGCGATTTATTTCACAAGAAATTCAGATTATAAAACAGCTGTTGAATTTTATAGAAAGTGTAAGGAAATTGATGAAGAAATTGAGTACGAAACGTCCATTCAAATTTTAGACGACTATAAATTAGTTAAGCGGAGTGAAGCGTTGATTCTAAAAAACAAAAAACTAAATGAAACGAAAAAAGTTCAGGATACTAAAATTCAAATGATTAGTTTTTTACTTGGTTTTGCAATTTTATTTGGTTTGATACTAATACTCACGTTCATTTTAATGTATCGCTCTAATAAGCAAGTAATTCAATTAAAGGAAGAAAACATGAAACTATTGAATTACCAATTGTCACAATCAAAAGAAGATAAATTTAAACTAGAAGCAGATTTACAGTTTCAACAAAAAAGGAACTTTGAAATCGAATCGAATATTAAGAAAATAGCAATCCTCAAAAAACAACTAGAGGATTTCTTCACAAGTATCCAACAAGCAGATCTTGGAGAGAATAAAACTAAAATTAGAAATGCTAAAATTGACTTTGATTCGTTTTTTTCGAATTATTCCGAATTAGCTGTATTAGCAGCTACAAATTCAGAGCGCCATATCGTTATGTCCGAATTATTAAAAGAAAAAAGCCACTTATTAACAGATAAAGAAATTCAGATTTTAGCTTTAATATTAAATAATTTTACAACAAAAGAAATTGGAATCATTGTTGGAAAGTCAGAGAAAGCAATTGAATACTCCCGCAAATCTATTCGTCAAAAATTAAACATTCCAAATGAGCTTACTTTGCCTGAATTCTTGACAGAATTAATAAAAAAACAACCCTAAAAGTAATATACCAATTTTATTTAAAAATCTGTAAAACAAACATATATTTTTTTGAGAATGGAAATTTACACCCTAAATAGTTTCAGGGGTAGTTGTAGCATGAAATCTTAGATTACCTTTGTCTTGAGTTAATGCACACAATAGTGTTTAGTTTAAAATTGGGGGCGCCCAAAAGGTAATAAAACCTATCCTAGAACAATCTTGGGTAGGTTTTTACCTTTTAATTTAATTTGTCATCAACTTTTTTTATTTTTTTCACGATAAAATGAAATAGTTGTTAATTTCGCGTGCACTCTATTCAAGTTGCATTCCTGGAAAATGAATTTCTCCAAACTAGGCGCAGTTATTGAATTAATCAAGCTAGAGCAAACAGGCACTCCACAAGAGTTAGCCAAAAAAGTTGCTGTTTCTGAGCGAATGGTGTACAAGTATATAAATTGTATTAAAAACGATTTTAAAGCACCGATTACTTACAGTAAAAAAAAGAAATCTTATTGCTTTAAAGAAAAAGGGGAACTGAATCTTTTTTGGAAAAGCCATTGATCAATTAAAACTAACAAGCTCAGTTCGATTATAAAATTTGGATCAACCAAAACTTCGATGTGCTGATTAAGTGGCGAACTACATCAAAAACTTGAATATTAACCCTGATTCTCAGGTTATAAGCTATCTGAACCTTTTTTGACAATCAATTTAAGGGCAAAAAATACTCGGTTTAGTAATAAAAATGAACGTCTTATTTTGTGTAAGTGTTTTTTATTTCATTACTAATAGTGGTTAAAATACTGTAAAACAGTTTTTCACTTGTTTATTTTTTGGTTAGAATTTCGAAATGTCAAAAATGTAACATGCGACTTTTGTGTGAATTTATTTACGCATAACGTATTGTAATTTTGTAGACTAATTTGTTGATAATGAAAAATCTAAATCAAGACATCGTCAAAAAATTCAAACTTGTGTTAGTTGCATTCTTTATTTTATCTGTGAACTATGCAATGTCTGAAAAAAATCTGTTTCAAAATTCACCAACTCAAATTACAGAGGGGATACAGTCAGATGAACCGTTTACATTTTATTTAGAAAATGTGGGAGGTCAAAAATTATTGCGCGTTTCCTTCAATGGAAATGAAGGTAATGATGGTACATTAACTGTATTTAACGCTCAAAATGTTCAGGTTATTGAATCCAACTTTGAGTTAATCAAATCTCCATTCTATGCTACGGTTGATGTTTCAAATTTACAAGCAGGTACTTACACAATCAAGTTAGTTACCGCTGAAAGAGAGCACACTTCTACAATAACAATTCAATAACGTATCAATTAATTAGTATGAAAAAGTTTTTACTCACATTGACTGTACTATTGTTTGCGATTTCGCTTCAAGCGCAAGTTGTAACACCTTTTACAGTTAGAAAATCAGTAACACAAAAAGGTGGGATTGTATACCTTGCAAATACTTCAAGTAAAGCAGTTCCAGATAACATTGTGCAAAATGAAATGCCACCTTCAGGTACTGGTTATGACAATAACTTCACCACGGGATATGTAGATATAGATGGCGATGCGTCAACGTTTATGTCAAGTAGTGACCAATTGAATTTACCTGCCTGCTCGGAAATTACTTGGGTTGGTTTGTATTGGGGAGGTTCTTGTAAATCAACGAATGCTAATTATTCAGTACGAAATCAGGTGAAAATGAAAATTAACACCGGATCATATCAAACGCTGACTGCGGATTATTTGAAAGACAACACAGTGGGATATACATCTTACCATTGTTTTAAGAATCTTACTTCTTATGTAAATAAAAACGGAATCAACGACTTGTTTACAATGGCAAACGTTGTAACCGATGTAAATGGAAAAAATTTATTCGGTGGATGGTCGATTGTTGTTGTCTATCGAAACAATTCAATGACAGCTAGAAACCTTACCGTTTTTGATGGTTTAGCAAATGTAAGTTCATCAGCTTCTACAGTGGATATTCCAATTTCTGGATTTCAAACTCCTCTAACTGGGCCGGTTAATTTTGATATTGGTTTGGTTGTATATGATGGTGACCGTTCATTAACGGGTGATCAATTAATGTTTAAAGGAGCGTCAAATTTTGTAAACATTTCAGATGCACTTCACCCTTCAAGCGATGTGTTTAATAGTACAATTGCTAAAAGTGGTGTATTAACGCCGTTGAGAAATCCTAATTACAATAATACCTTAGGTTTTGATGCTAATATTTTTACACCTGATAATTCATCAAAAAATTATGTGGGCAATAATGCCATTTCAGGTGTAATTCGACAAACAACGGGTGGTGAAACATACCTTACTCAAGTGGTAACATTTGCAATTGATGTTTACGAACCCGAATTAAAAAGTGCAGTAAGAGTAAATAATCTATCTCACCCGGGGCAAGCAAGTGCATTACCTGGAGATACATTACAGTATATTGTTAACGCTGTCAATTTAGGTTCCGATGTTTCAATCAATACATTTATTTCAGACACAATTGAGGGAAATGCTCATTATGTACCTAGTTCATTGCAGATTCTTTCAGGTGCTAATGCAGGTTCATTGACTGATGCTTCAGGTGATGACCAAGCTGAATATATTACTTCAAGCAAAACGATTAAAGTAAGAATTGGTACAGGTGCGAATGCATTTCTTGGAGGAACAGTTACCAATTCAGCATTAGGAACAGATAGTACAGTAATTGCTTTCAAGGTGAAAGTTTCTGATGATTGTGCTTATATGTATTGTGATAATACCATAAATAACTTAGCATACATTAGTGGAACTGGTAATATTTCCGGAAACACTTTTACAAATGCAAGTAATCCAGGTTTTTTTGATGCAAATGGTTGTGTGCTTTCAGGAAGTACAGCAACACCTATTAGTACTTCTGGTTGTTCAGCGCCAAGCGCAAGTTCAAATTTCCCAGTTTGTCAAGGTGAAACGATTAATCTTTCCGCAACTTATTCTCCGACTGCAACCTATTTTTGGACGGGACCAAACGGATTTACATCTACTGAGCGAAATCCATCAATAGCTAATATTCAAGCATCAAATGCAGGAACTTATACAGCTAATATTTACATAACCGGAACGGATTGTCATTTTGTTTATCCTTTCGTTGCAGATATTAGTATTGCCAACGCAGGTCCTGATCAGATTGGTGCATCTACATGTGGTCATACAAGTGCAACTCTTGCAGGTAATGCTCCGAACGGAACTATTGGAGAATGGACAATTGTTTCTGGAACAGGAGGAAGTTTTGGTGCAAGTCATGCTTCTACAAGTAGTGTTGCTAACGAAACATTTTATGGAGATGCAGGTTCCACTTACGTTTTACGTTGGTCACTGACGGGAGGATCTTGTGACCCTACTTCTGATGATGTAACGATTACGTTCAATGTGGCACCTTCAACAGCTTCCATTTCAGGAATCGCTGCTACATGTAATAACAAATTAATTGTAACTATAACAGGTGGAATTTCACCTTATTCAGTTTCGATAGACAACAATGTAGGAACCGTTTCTAATTATGTTTCAGGAAGTGATATTAGTATTTCTCCAATGGTTACAACTACTTATAACTTGTTGAATGTAACGGGTGCAAATGGTTGTTCAACCAATACATTTGGCACATCAAGTTATCAGATAACGGTAACCAACTCCATTGGTTCAGGAACAATTACACAAAATAATGCGCCTTCATTTGTTTCAGGAAACACTTTAGAAACGAATGGAACAACAGCTTCAAGTTCATCTACTACTACTGTACCTTGGGTGAATCCAACAGAAGGTTTGACTAATAATGGAACTTTTGCTTCTGCAACAGCTAGTTCATCAGGTACTAATACAGCTTATTTGTATATTAAATCATTAGGATTCAATGTTCCTGCAGGAGCAACGATTGATGGTGTTGTTGTCAAAATCAATAAAAAAGCTTCAGGTACAGTTACAGATAGCCGTGTAACATTAATAAATAACACTTCAGCATTAGGAAGTAATAAAACGGTTTCAGGAAACTGGCCTACAACAGCAACTACCACTACCTATGGAGGTACTGCCGATATGTGGGGTAATACAACAACTGCACTTACACCTACAATTGTTAACTCCGCTAATTTTGGAGTTAGAATCCGCGCATCAATTGGTTCTGCTAATGCTATAGCTTATGTAGATTATGCAACTGTTACTGTTTATTACCATTCAGGTGCAAATTATTATTGTGATAACTCTTCAAATATTGGATTCTCAGCTTCTGGTTTTTCAGGTGCCACTTCTTACACTTGGACACCACCAACAGGAGCAAGTATCACTTCAGGTCAAGGGACAAGTTCCGTTGTAATGAATTTCAATGGTGCTGGTCAAAGTGGAAACTATTCTGTTTCAGTTACACCTTCTAATTCATGTGGCTCAGGTAATCCAACATTAATTACTATTCCAATTTCAGATTGTGCCAATTCAACACCTTATTGCGCCAAAGGAAATGTTTATTGGGATACTGATGGTAGTATCGTACCAGGAAAAGTAAATGGAAATGGGATTGGTATTGCTGCAGGTTCACAGTTATATGTTACCATGGCAAGAACCACCACTACAACAACAGCTTTTGCAACTGCACCTGTCAACGCAGATGGTTCATGGGAAATTTGTAATTCTAATATAGTTGCGAGTAGAACATTTAAAATTGTATTAAGCAAGACAAACTATGCGGTAGGTACAGCGTTTGCAAGTATCCTACCAACTTTGCCATCAGGGGTGACTAGTAATGGTGAAATAAATAATGATCTTGCTAATTCTTTGACTGGAAATGATGGTACATCTGATGCTACATTAACTGTATCCACGGCCGCCACATTTACCAATAATGAAACCAACTTAAACTTTGGTTTGAAATTGACTACACCTCCAGTTGCGAATAATGACGCGACTACAACAAATGAGGATACGCCAGTTACTTTGAATATTTCGTCAAATGATACGGATGCAGATGGAACTGTTAATGCATCTACTGTTACATTATCTACAGCTTCATCGAATGGATCTTGGAGTGTTTCAAATGGAGTGTTAACATACAATCCAACAGCTAATTTTAATGGAATAGCCTCTATTACATATACAGTAAAAGACAACGAAAATAATACTTCCAATAGTGCAACGATTTCCATTACAGTTAATGCTGTAAATGATGTTCCAGTTGCTCAAGCAAGTTCAATTACAGCAGAAGAAAATGGAACCTATTCATTTGCAACGGCAGATTTCCTTTATTCTGATTTGGAAAACAATTCGCTTACTTCCGTTACAATTTCAAGCCTACCTGTAAAAGGAAGATTGTATTATAATGGTACTGCTGCTTATGAAGGTCAAGTAATCGATATGAGTAATATCGCTTATTTAACTTATAAACCTGCACATAATGAATATGGAACCAATTATACAACATTCTTGTTTAAGGCAAATGATTTAGCATTAGGAACTTCAACTGGAACAATGACAATTAATGTTACACATGTACCAGGCCCACCAATTGCGGTTAATGATAATCCAGCTACAGACCAGAATGTAACCGTTAATTTCAATATTTTATCCAATGACTTTAATTTAGATGGCTCTTGGGACTATTCTACATTGGATTTACAAACAAATGCAGATGGAATTCAGAACTCAATTACAATTACAGGTCAAGGAACGTTTACACATACAGGTTCTGGAAATATTCAGTTTGTACCAGTAACTAATTACTATGGTTCTACTGTTGCGTTCCCATACACAATTGCAAATAGTTACGGATATACTTCAAATGAAGCTACTATTAGCGTTATTGTAACACCTACAGGTGCTCCAGTTGCGTATAACGACACAGCTACGACAAACAAAAATGTATTGATTACTTTAAGTGTTACAGATAATGATACGGATGATGGATCTATTAATGTGGCACGTGTGGATTTAGACCCACATACTACAGGTGTTCAACAATCTTTTGAGGATGCTGGTAAAGGTATCTTCTATGCAGATTTGGATGGGAATGTGAGTTTTCAGCCAGATTGGAATTTCTATGGAACGGTTACAGCTGAGTATACCGTAAAAGACAACCTAAATTTGGTTTCAAATATTGCAGTTATTACCATTACAGTGAATTGGGTAAATAGTGAACCATTTGCAACAGATGATTATGCAACCACAAATGAGGACACCCCAGTGTCATTTAATGTAACAACTAATGATACAGATAACGATACAGGACATGCTGGTTCAGGTGTGATTAATACTGCTTCAGTGGATTTAGATGTAAACACAGCAGGAGTTCAATCAACGTTTACCATTACAGGTCAAGGAACGTTCACTGTGAATACAAGTGGTGTTGTAACGTTTACACCGGTATCCAATTTTTATGGTGAAGTAGATGC
>CAZHPL010000057.1:0-14572 GCA_964534495.1 uncultured Lishizhenia sp. | reverse complement strand
AAACTTAAACTACAAGCCAGCAACTCTGCTGAAGTTGTTTAAGAAGTATTTTGATCCTGCAACAGCAGAACGTTACTGCGCAATGCCAAATAAGCAAGAAGCTATTGCTAATCGCATTTATGCCAATCGTATGGGCAACGGCGACGAAGCAAGTGGCGACGGATATCGTTACTGCGGTCGCGGCTTGATCCAGTTAACTGGCAAGGACAACTACACACGTTATGCTCAATCAACAGAGCAAACAGTGGAAGAAGCTAGCGAACACTTAACAACTTTTGAAGGTTGTGTGCAAAGTGCCGCATGGTTCTGGGAAGCAAATAACCTAAACCAATACGCAGACAAAGGCGACATCCTAACAATGACTAAGCGCATTAACGGTGGAACCATTGGTCTTGACGATCGCATTAAGCATTATAATCACGCATTACACGTACTAGGAGCCTAATATGTGGTTAATATCCTTCCTACCGGATTGGGTATTCCATATGCTATTCCTCATTGGGTTATTAGCATTGGGTGGCTCATTCCTACTAAAGTTTATTCCGCCGGTTGCACCGTACAAGGTACCTATCCAAGTAGCAGCAGTCTTAGTTATTATCTTTAGTGTTTACATGGAAGGTGGGTTAAGCAACGAGGCAAAATGGCAAGCACGTGTACATGAGTTAGAAGCCAAAGTAGCAGAAGCCGAAAAGCAATCTGCTATCACTAACGGACAACTTGATAATAAAGCAAATCAAAAAACTGCCGCAGTTAAACAAGTACAGTATGTAGTACAGGAACGTTTACGCACTGAGTCGGCTAACATAGATGCACAATGTAAGGTTACTCCTAGTATTGTTGATTTGTTAAACACCGCAGCACGTGGTGCACAACCTGCAGGAGATAAGAAATGAGATTAACTAGTCTATTACTTGCTCTCCTGGTTACTGGTTGTGTAGCAACTCCGGTTGCTCGTCACTTTCCTGATCAGCCCGAAACAACCAAAGAGAATTGCAGTGAGTTAACGCTAGCACCGGAAGGTACCACACAGTTGAGTGTAGTGCTAAGCGGTGTATTAGAAAACTACGGCAAGTATCACGAATGCAAGATCAAAGCAGAGACTTGGCAAGAGTGGTACACAAAACAAAAAGAAATATTTGACAGCGTCAAATAAGTTTAAGGAGCAACAATGGAAGACAAACGATTACTCAAGTGGGTGTTTATTATTTTATTAGCACCTCTTGCGTTGGCATACTTCAGTGACGGAGAACGTTTCCGTTACCCTTGCCAAAACCCAGAGAATTGGGATAAAGAAATATGCAAAATGCCTGCTTGCGATGTAACTCGCACATGCCCGGAGCATATTTTTAAAGGACAGCGTGATCCTAGACTAGGACCACCAAAGGACGGCGAAGGGAAACCAACCCCTCCGACAACAGTAACATCATTACCACAACCTCAAGGAGCATGTAAATGAGCTGGATCAAAGACTATTTTGAATTAAAGGCCAAGGCCGCGGAAATTAATGCCGGAAAAGAAACTGTAGTTTATACAGAAGAGCAACTAATGGCTCGACTAAAGTTCTTTATTGGTATTTGTTTATCACTAACACTATTCGGTATTGTGTTTGTTGTGTTGTATTCGTTAATCTTTGTTACACAGCCACTAAATGCAATTAGTCCAATTGATCAAAAGTTCTTTGAACTAATTATTCCGATTGCTACATTCTTAACAGGTACACTATCTGGTATTATGCTAGCAAGCCCGGGTGATAAAGAAGCAGCAAACAAAGCCTTAGAAGCAGCAAACAAAGGTTGGGATAAACCTCCTACACCAGTTAACACCGGTTCAACAAGTCGTAGTGGATTTGGTGGTAATAACTTCGGCGGTGGATTTGGTTCACAACCACAAGGCGGATTTGGTGGTAATAACTTCGGCGGTGGATTTGGTTCACAACCACAAGGCGGATTTGGTGGCGATGTAGTTGGCGGTCAAGTTATGACTACAGCAGCCGGCAAAAAGATTGTACCAATATTCGACGAACCAGAAATGTAATTTATTATGTGCAACCCATCAGTACCTTCAGCTAAAGAAGATTGGATGAACAGTAAATGGCGTCCAATGATGGGTTGGATGTACATGTTGGTTTGCACAATGGACTTTGTTGTGTTTCCGATTCTCTGGAGCCTAATACAAGTAATAGGTGGTGGTCGTGTTGAAACACAATGGTCTCCCATTACACTCCAGGGTGCAGGATTATTCCACATGGCAATGGGTGCAGTATTAGGTGTTGCAGCATTTGGCCGTACACAAGAAAAGTTAGCCGATAAAGCAAACGACAACAATGCACAACCACTACCAGCTACTGTTTCTGTTCCTGTTCCAAATGTCAATTATCCAGTTCAAAATGGGTTTGATCCTGGATATAAGTCATTGCCGCCTGTAGCAACAACTGCAAGTGGCAGAAAAATCGTCCCAATCGGCGATGAACCTCTATTATAAGGAAACTTAAAATGAAAAAGCTATTAGCACTATTAATCGTCGGTATGTTAGCAAGTACAGCATACGCCGGCGGCGAAATGAAAGAAGTTTGCGAAACTGTTAAAGATAAAAAGACAGGCAAAGAAAAAGAAGTGTGCAAGAAGATTAAAGTGCACAAAAAAGTAGAAGGCACCAAAGTACCTGACGCTAAGAAGAAGTAATATTTCTTATTAAGAAATAAACCGGGTAGCTTGACACTATCCGGTTTTTCATTTATACTAAACAAATGACTACTCATTACGAAACCCTAGGCGTTGCAGAAAATGCTTCGCCCGAAGATATTAAAAAGGCATATCGTAGATTAGCCAGCAAGCACCACCCCGACAAAGGTGGCGACAATGCGCAATTCCAAAATATTCAAGTTGCTTACGACACATTAAGCGACCCGCAACGCCGACAGCAATACGACCATGAGCGCAAATTCGGCGCTCGCGGACCAGGCGGTGCGCAGTTCCATTGGCATCATAATGGTGCAGATGGATTCCAGGAAATGAATATCGCTGACATTTTTAGTCGTTTTGGTTTTGGTGCAGGCAGTCCATTTGGGCAACCATTTCACCACCACCATCAAGCACAACGTAAGAATAAAGACCTTAAGATTGAAATTCCTATTCCGCTGGTTAGTACGCTTGAAGAACAAAAGAAAACGGTTAGTGTGCAAACTACAAACGGCGAAAGAACAACAGTCGAAGTTACTATTCCACGTGGAATTACAAATGGCACCGTAATTAAATATGCAAATCTCGGCGATAACCTTTTTAACACGTTGCCACGTGGGGATCTATATGTCCATATTAATGTCCATAATGCTGACGGATATGTAGCCAATGGTATTGACCTTTATACCCAAATTAATGTAAACTGTTTACTTGCAATTACAGGAGGCCAGGTAGCTGTAAATGGTTTAGATGGTAAATCATTTATGCTAAACTTGCCGCAAGGTACACAACCCGGGGTTAAATTCAGATTAACCGGTCAAGGATTATATCAATTAAATTCTGAGAATCGAGGCGACCTGTTTGTTGAAATGGCTATTACTATTCCAAGAGATTTGAGCGCCGAGCAACTCGAAATCATCCGTTCCTTATCAACTACTCAATAAATATTTTTATGAGCATCCAACACAATCCAGAAATCGAAACAGTTATTGCAACTGCAACAGAGTTAGCAAAAAAGTATAATCACGAGTATGTCACACTCGAGCATTTAGCTTACGGACTTATGGTCTATAAGCCGTGGAATGATCTCATGGTTGCGTTTGGGGTTGATACAGACGGCATGATCCAGGATCTTGAGAACTTTGTGCACAACCAGGTTCAGCTAGTCAGTGAAGAGGAAAATGCTGTCCCTAAAAAAACACATAGTCTAGAACGTGTGTTTAACCGTGCCTTTACTCAGGTCCTGTTTAGCGGACGAGCCAGTGTTCAAATCATTGATATCTTCTTAAGCATTTCTAGCGAAACTAACAGTCATGCTAGTTATTTCTTTTTAAAGTACGGAATGGACCGTGGCGAAGTAGTGGACTTTTACAACAAGTACTACATCGAAAGCAAAGCACGTCGAGCCCCGAGTAATGTACGTGCCGACGAAATCCTACGCGAGTACTGTGAGGACTTAAACGTTCATGCCAAGGACGGCAAAATTGACCCAGTTGTTGGTCGCGAATACGAGCTAGACGAAATCGCACATGTGCTAGCCAAGCGCAACAAGTCAAACGTATTGCTGGTTGGCGATCCGGGCGTAGGTAAAACTGCAATTGCAGAAGGACTTGCTCGTAACATTGTTGAAGGTAAAGTACCCGAGTATCTAAAGGACTACGTTGTTTATAATCTAGATATTGGATCACTGCTAGCTGGTAGTAAGTACCGCGGCGAATTTGAAGAAAAGTTCAAAGACGTAATCGGCGCACTACAAGCTAAAGGCAAGTGTATCTTGTTTATCGACGAAGCACACCAAATGCGTGGCGCTGGCGCAGGCAGCAATAGTTCAGTTGACTTTGCTAACATGATTAAGCCAGCACTAGGCAAAGGACAAATTAAAGTTGTTGCATCAACCACTTGGGAAGAATACACACAGTCGTTCGAAAAGGATCGTGCATTAATGCGCCGTTTCTGTCGCATGACTGTAGAAGAACCAACTCCAGCTGTGGCTAAACAAATTCTACATGGACTACGTGAGTATTTCGAAGAGTTCCATAAAGGACATATTTCAGACGAAGCACTAGATGCTGCGGTTGATCTAAGTGTTCGCTATCAACCAGACAAGAGACTACCAGACAAAGCAATCGATCTAATTGATACTGCTGCTGCTAAACTAAAAATTACAGCAGTAGACTGGACAGTACGTAAGAACCACATTGTGGATATTATTAGTAAGTTTACAAAGATTCCTGCAGAGCAAATCGGCAGTGAATCTACTAAGAACCTAGTAGATCTAGAATCAACTATTAAAGATAAGCTATACGGACAAGATACCGTAGTTGATACCGTGCTAGAAAAGATTTATGTAGCACGTGCTGGCCTAAAGTCAATGAACAAGCCAATTGGTAACTTCTTGTTCTTGGGCCCAACTGGTACAGGTAAAACCGAGCTTGCTAAGCTGCTGTCCGAAAACATGGGCATGAAACTTATTCGCTACGATATGAGCGAGTACCAAGAGAAGCATACTGTTGCTAAACTAATTGGCGCACCTCCGGGATATGTCGGTTACGACGACAGCAACCTAGGTGGCGGCCTGTTAGTAAGCGACATTGAAAAGAATCCAAACTGTGTAATTCTGTTTGACGAAGTCGAAAAAGCTCACCCAGATGTAATGAATATCCTGCTGCAACTAATGGATGAAGGTACTGTTAGTAGCACAGGTGGCAAAAAGGCAGACGCCCGCAATGCTATTATTATCCTAACATCAAATCTAGGTGCTGCTGCCAACGAAAAGAATACAATCGGGTTCGGTAAAGATCTACAAAAGACCGGCGAAGATGATAAAGCTGTTAAGGATTTCTTTAAGCCAGAGTTCCGTAATCGTCTAGATGGTATTTGTAAGTTTAACAAGCTAGATCAGACAAGTATCAAGAAGATTGTTGCTAAGTTTATCAATGAGATGAACGAATTACTAAGCGAGAAGCATCTCAAGGTACGCCTAACCGAAGCTGCTGTTGATCATCTTGCAGAAGTTGGGTACGATAGCAAGATGGGTGCTCGTCCTCTAGGTCGTAAGATTAACGACCTGATTAAAGTACCTTTGTCTAAGAAGATCTTGTTTGAAAGTATCCCTGCTCACACAGTGATTGAAGTAGGATACGAAAATGATGCGTTTACTTTTACACCCCACGATGCACCTGTAAACGTAACACCAACTGTGGATGCCAATGGATACATTATTCTGGATTCAGTGCAGTCCTAATATCCGCGTAGAGCACACGTCGAAAAAGTATTTTAACAAATACTTGTGTAAACTAGTGGTCTATGCGCCAGCAGGAAGGTTAATCGAAAGCAAAGAACCTATTGCCAACGGCATTAACTATCGAAAGCAAATAGTGCGTTCAGTTAACCACGGCGGTAGTTGGTGGGCGTCACACCACGATCGACAGGAGGCAATGCTTGATCAAGCAGACGTTGAGTTTTTAGAGTTTTTGAGGTCAGCTCGACAGACTAAATTATTAGGCATTAAACTTAGAATTGAAGAACCGCTGATACAAATCTATTGCAATAACGAGGATACCCTAAAAGAACTAGTAAGTCAGCACTTCTGGCCAAAATGGCAACGAAAATATATAGAGTCCGTTTCTGCACCAGCTACAGCAGAAGCAGCCGACTTACTTAACACTGGGGCAATTATTCGAAAAACAGAAAACGGATTTCGATATAAAGTACTAGTCAAAGATGGTCATTATGGCGCTGCCACTAAGGAAAGCATACGTCAGTATTTACAGGGTGTGGGATTAGACAATGCATACATGCCAAAGGGGTTTGAGAAGCAACTACTCAAAGGAAACTACATCTGGAGCGGGTACTTTTATATAAATGACACAAGTTTGCTAAGTTTTTTAGAACTTATTCGACCAGGGACAGTTACAAATTTTCACGAGCTCGTTGTGCAGCCACATAAATAACTGCATATATTAAGGAGCACGTGATGGCACGTATTCAGGAAGAAGTAATTGTTATTACTGTAAGCAAATTACACAAAAATACCCCAGAAGGTACAGTAACAGATTCGGATATTGTTAACGAAGAAACACTATTAGCATTAGCGTCTGTAGCAGAAGAACTAGTCGGCAACGGTGTTGTTGTCGAAATTAACAAAGCATAAATCAATTACTCAAGAGGATTTCAATGAGCGACAAGAAGATTAGTCAACAAGATGCAGTAAATTTAATTAAGCAAGCAGCAGCTAAACAAAAGCAAGCAGCACCAGAACCGCACCAAGGCCAAAAGGTACCGTTTAACTTTAGTAACGTACATTTACACATCGGTATTCCGTGTTATGGCGGCATGGTTTCGGAGCCAACAATGACTAGCTTTTTGCGTTTCACCTTGTTAGCCCAACAAGCTGGCCTAAACTGGTCGTTGGATACAATGGTTAACGAATCACTGGTAACTCGTGCTCGTAATAACCTAATGGCTAAGATGATGACTAATACACAAGCTACGCATTTTATGTTCATTGACGCCGATATTCGTTTCCAACCTGAGTCAATCTTGTCTATGCTAGCATACGATAAAGAAGTTATCGGCGGCCTATATCCAAAGAAAACACTACCTGTTAGCTATGTTATCAATCTAAAGCCACAAACTAAGATTCAAGGCGATGTATTTACAGTAGATACCATGGGCACAGGTTTCTTAATGTTTAAGCGCGAAGTTTACGAAAAACTAATCGAAGCACACCCAGAAACCAAGTACGTCGATGACGTTGGTCTAGGCAAACAATACGAACCAATGATGTACAGTATTTTTGACTGTAAAATCGACGAACGTGGTCACTATCTAAGTGAAGATTGGTTGTTCTGTCGTCGTTGGAGTGCACTAGGTGGCGACATTTGGGCACATAGCAAGGTACTACTAAACCACGTTGGCCACTACGAATACGCAGGTGACCTGGATAAGATCGCTATTGCAGAACGTGGTAGTATGGGCATTATCGAAGATACGCTAAAGGCACAAGGCGCCAAAGTCGAAAAAGCTGAACTGACGCCAGCCCCAACACAAGAGTAACTAACAATGTCTGCAGAAAAACTACACTTTAAAATCGAACTAGGCGGTACTTACTGGAGGAAAGCTCCTAAGTACACTATTTCAGTAAATGGTCAGACTGTTGTGTCTGACCATATTACTACTCCATCTAACGAGACTAGTTTTATTGAGTTTGATGCAGAAGTACTAGAGGGTCCTTGTTCTCTTAAGATTCGTCTTGAAAACAAGGACAACTCAGATACTGTTCAAAGTGCCGATAAAACAGAAATCTTGCAAGATATGCTGCTTAACATTGGCAAAATTGAAATCGACGAAATCGATTTAGCTCATCTAGTTTTTCAAAACAGTACGTTCACTGGCGACGATCCTACTAGACCTGTACTTAATAACTGTATTAATCTAGGATGGAATGGTACATGGGAGTTGCCGTTTAGTAGTCCTTTTTACATTTGGTTGCTCGAATCTATCTAAACTAAATATAGTAATAGAAAGCTATTACTATGTTTTTAGACGAATTATCCTCTCCGCAACTACTTGTAATTTACCCTGGTAGATTCCAACCTTTTCACAAAGGGCATTACGCTGTTTACAATTGGTTAAGCACTAAGTTTGGCCGTAACAACGTTTATATTGCTACCAGCAACAAAACTGATAATTTAAAGAGCCCCTTTACGTTTGCAGAAAAGTCATACTTTATGCAACTTACAGGGGTTCCTGCTGATCGCATCGTACAAGCTGCGCAACCATATCAAATTGAAAACTTGTTACAAAGCGGGCTAACCGTACATAATCCCGACAATACGGCAGTAATCTTTGCTGTTAGTGAAAAGGACATGGCCGAAGATCCACGGTTTAAGTCGTGGACTAAGAAAGACGGCAGCCCAGCATACTTCCAACCACTAAAAGACATTAAGAATACCAAGAGTATGAAAGAGCACGGTTATATTATGACCGTTCCTACGTTCGACTTTGCTGTACTTGGGCAGCCGATGCGTAGTGCTAGCGAGTTACGCTCTTTGTATGCTAGCAGCAACGAAGAAACTAGACAAAAGATAGTTGCAGATTTGTTTGGCAAGTACACACGCGAAGCCGAACAAATTATGAATACTAAGATTCCCGCCGAGCAACTAGCAGAATCTATTAGCCGTGACCCAAAAGTTAATCCACTGTTAACCAAAGCTAAAATTGCCCACCCTAGTGCAGAGTCCGATGAGGAAGCACTCGCACTTTATGCAATTGACACAGAGAAAAAAGACATCAGTGACGTCGAAGGCGAAGAACATAGCTTAGAAGACCGTGTTAGTCGTTTAGAACAACAATTCCAAGAATTTACTAAATCTCTTAACGAATGCGGCGGAGTTGGTGTTGTCAAAGACGGCAATGACCCACGCTATGTAATGGCAACTGCCGGTGACCAAAACGATGTCGATGGCAGTACGTTAGGCCGAGAACTAAAAGCATTCTTCCCAACTAAAGCCCTAAAAGGGCAGCAAGTCCAAGTTAAGAAAAACATAGGACAAGGTCGTGGAGCATAAAATCACTGCCGACGTTCACGCTAGCTGGAGTGATAGTTATCCCAGTTATCGCGTGTATGTTGACGGTGATTTATTAACTGAGCGCGATTTTATCTGGAAGGGACACGAAATTTTAATTCGTGAGCATATTGTAGTTGATTTAGCTCCAGGGCAACACAATTTGCACATTGAGCAAATCACACCACATGGCACTATCCGGGTCAAAAACATTACTGTCAATGACGTTCCAAGTACAACCGACTTCAATACATTCGAATAAATATAGTTAATCATGAAAACTACAGATTTTATTGTCAAAAAAACAACGAGTCAGCCTGTTGTAGAAGCAACAGTATGCAAACCCGAGGCGGAATTAACTATGCCTGAGTTTGCATTTGAAGCTGCCGAACTACAATTCAATGAATTGCTAGGTGAAGATGCTAGTGCTGGTGCAAGCTCTGCAGGGTGCGTCGGTGCTGTTGTTAGTCCGCTAGGACAAGGTCCTAAGGATATCATTCGTCGTCAACAAAAATATACAAATCAGCTATCCAAAGGTGGCGCAGTTAAGGTAAAGAAATAATGGACTTATACAGCATCTTACAAACACTTGACAACATTAGCGAAGGCTCAATGAAGTCTGCAGAACAACACAAAACTGGACCTAAGTTTACCAGTTACTGGAAGGGCACCGATGCCGGGACGCCCGGAGAAAAAATGGTTGGGGCAATGGAGGATACCACTGGTGCTGTTTTAGGGGGTATTGCTGGCGCAGCAATTACTAAAAGCCCTGCAGGTGCTAGTATCGGTGCACAAATCGGCAGTGGCATCGAAGATAGTCTAGATGAAGATACGCTTGATGAAGAATTACGTGCTGCATGGGACGAGTATCTAGCTGAGTTTGGCGCAAACAATCCGGGTAGTACAGGAACACAAACCGGCAACCAAAGTCAGGCAAACACAGCCAAAGATTTACAAACAGCACAACAGAATATTAATAAACTAAAGTCGGCTGGCGTTAATTTACCAACCGGTGTGAGTCAAGCTAGCCAAAGTACAGTTAAAGCGGTGAACGAACCTACTGCTATTCCGTCGGCACAAGATAGAAAACTTTCCCAAACACTCGGTAGTGAATTTGAACAGTTATTAGCCAAGGGCAAACCAAGCGATGTTAGCCAACTTGCTAACGCAATCAGACAAGTAAAACAAGGTGCAAAATAATGTTTATCGGTGATATGTTTAACGAAGATAATTTCCACGCAGGCGATAATGCTTGGTCCAGCGAACACGACCAGTGGGCAAAAGAAAGCATCGAAGAAGGATTCGGATCACAGTACTGCGAACAGTTAGCTCAAGAAACATTTAACGAATATCCAGATTTAGATGCAAGTGGCTCAGCCGAGGAAGTATTAGATGCTGGTTGGAAAATTGCTGCCAGCGATATGGGCGTAAAAAAGGCTCGTTACTTATTTGCTTACGACGAAGATTTTGCCAGTGACTTTGTAAGTGCGTATGCTTGGTTACAACAAGGCGGCGCTGCACATGTTGATGAAACTGCTCTTAATCTAAAAAATCCAAAAGACGATCTAACTGCTAAGCGCAAAGCATTACAAGACTTGGCTGCTACACCGGGCGTAGACCAAGCTGCTGTACAACAACGCAAATTGGATCTAGAACGCGAAGCACAAGTTAAAGGTGTTAAAGAAACTGAATTAGATGAATATAAAGGTGCACACGATAAGATCACCTTTGAAGTCGACAGCGAAAAGGCTTACAATCATGTGATGGACAAGTATGGTCATGTTATTGATTGGGACGGCGATTATATGACTGTTCCTGCACGTTACTGGCCTGCTGTACAAGAACTAGCATTTGCTGCCGGGGGCGATGTACAAGAGATTGAACTCAATGAGAGCGCAATTTGCCCAGTATGCGGTTGCACACCATGTAACTGTACACATATTGTTAAAGAAGGGGCATCAGTACAAGACGTATTCAATGCCATCACATATCGTATCGAACGTCAAATGCCAGAATTATTTACAGATTATGGTGTTGAATTAGTTGCTGATGCAATTAGAGATGTTGCAGAGTTCCACGAAGGCACAGAAGAACTAGGTAGCAGCGATGTTGGCGGCATGGTGCGTGAAGTCGTACGTCAACTAAAGCATCAAGAACTACGCAAGTCGCTAGACGAAGTTAAGAAGATGAGTACGCAGGCTAAGTTTGAAAAACATTTAGCCAAGCATGGTTACGATGTTAATGCCAAACAAAAGTATTGGGACCAAAAGATCAAAGACATCGATGCGCAAATTGCTGCATGGGATGCAGAGATGGAACGCCGCAAGCAAGGTGTAGCGGAAGAATACGATCCAAGTTACGATCCCGACTACCGTCCTTACCAAAAGCCTGAGCAGGATCCAGATGCTTGGAAGCAAGAGCGTGATCTAGAAGAACCCGCTGCACCAACAACTGTTACTATTCGTGACGAAGCAGGTAATGTAGTACTACAGTTCCCAAGTACAGGCGGTTACTATGGCGACGTGCGTTATGCTTTAAGCAAAGGGTTTGACACCGAACGCGGCGATTACGATATTAAGTGGCAAAAAAATACCAACGAAGGTAATTACTGGAACAAGCTACAGCAAGAGCGATTTGTTAACGAGCACAAAACAGCATTATCGATGCTAAACGAACTCAACGATATTTTTAAAGATAAGTAATAGTATGAACGAACTACAACAAGCAGCTAAAATCGCATTTGCCAGCGAATTTACGTTTTATCTAAACGCACAATTCTGTCATTGGAATGTTGAGGGCATCAACTTCACAGAGCTACACGACCTATTTGGTAAGATCTACGAAGAGGCCCAAGGCACAATTGATGATTTTGCAGAAAAAATTCGCGCATTGGGTGCGTATGCTCCAAGTAGTTCAAGTCGTTTTAGCGTACTAAGCTATATCGAAGGCGAAACAGAAGTGCTGCCCGCCGAAGCAATGATTGTACAGTTGTTAGAAGATTCGGATAACATGGTTAAGATTCTAAAGCGTGTGTATGACATTGCAGAAGCCGAAGGCGAACATGGCTTTAGTAACTATCTAGCAGAACGTATGGACGCACACCGCAAGCATTCATGGATGCTACGTGCCACAGCAAAATGAAAATTAACGAAATCATAAACGAAAGTTTACGCACAGAGAATCCTTGTTGGAAAGGATACAAGCCTGTTGGTACTAAGGAAAAGAACGGCAAGACTGTTCCTAACTGTGTACCTAAGGAAAGTGTAGCAGAAGAAAACTGCGAAGGCGAAGAACACTTAACGCCCGAACTAACACAAAAGATTCTAGACAAGTTTAAAGCAGGTGGTGCCAACGAGCTAGAGCGTAGCCTAGAGTGGGGCGATGGTGCTGCTAACGAATTACGTGCATTACTAATCCAAGCACTAGAAAAACACATTGCCGGCGAGCCACTAGAAGAAGCAGAATATCGTGGCCGCAAGGTGCAATTAAACAAGCCTATGCAAGGCGATGTTAAAAAGTTTAAAGTATATGTTAAGGATCCTAAGACCGGAAACATTAAGAAGGTAAACTTTGGCGATCCTAATATGCGTATTAAGAAATCTAATCCAGAACGACGCAAGAGTTTCCGTGCACGTCACCACTGCGATAATCCGGGCCCAAAAACCAAGGCCCGTTATTGGTCATGCAAGAAGTGGTAATATGAGAGCCCGTAATTTCCTAATCGAAGGGATCATTGAAGACTTTTTGCCGTTTGCTAAAAAGGAACTAGGTATTACAGACCTACCTACTATTAAAGTAGTAGACGAAGTTCCGGGCACAGACGGTATTACCTTTGGACGCTACGCTCCAGAAGAAAATACTGTGTACGTTGTTGCTAAAGGTCGCCATCCTAAAGATACTTTGCGCACACTAGCGCACGAATTAGTGCACTTCAAACAAGACTGCCACGGACAACTACATAACGAAAGTGGCGCCACAGGAAGTCCAGAAGAAAACGAGGCTAATGCCAAAGCTGGCGTTATTATGCGTAACTTTAATCAAGCTAATCCAGAATGAACGAAGAACAATATCAGTACCCGTTATTTCCAGAGGAAGAATACGATTTACCGCAAAATCCGTATTCACCACACTAACACCCCTTAGGACCGTTATGTTGCGGTTTGGTGTGCCCGGCTGCTGGGCCAATGTATTTGGGAGTCGTGCCCCACGCGATACGTTGAAAGTGAGCATTTCTAAATGTTAGTTGCAACCAATCACCAATTTGCTATTCCGTTAATTCCTGAATGTCGACTCAGCGGGCTACAACAATGGGCCGAGTTTAATAATCTCACTATTACCAACACACCAAACGACAATGTAGAGTATGTTGTACCTTATCGTGGCAGCTACGATAGAATTGTTAGGGGGCTAGCAGCAGATTGGCACGAGTTAATGATAGACGAAAACATAGTTAACTTGAACAATTCTAGCTGGGCAGAAGTTAGCAACATAGCATTAGATTATATTAATAATTGGATAGAAAACAATAGTCTAATACCAATAAACAAGCATCATTGTCATTCTAGTTACTATATATCGTACATATCACATAAAATTCTACCATGTGCACTATTCTTTGATGTCAGCGAAACAAATGCCCTACCGACTTACTTAAACAGCAGATTTGGTTTAGACCTTTTCATTGACATCCCCAAACATCCAAGTCATTTTTATAATCATACTGTTCCATATTGGGAAATAGATCGTTTGTATCACTCTAACCCTAAACTTAAATCAATGATTGATCGATACTGCGCAAACGACACCAAAATAATTGTGTCTAAGTTGGTTTAAAATATTCCAAATATCGTTGCTTCTACAAATAAGTACTGTATAATAACATTTTTCAATTAGGAGACATTATGTCAGGTGAACGCATGTTTAGCGCCGAGCAAAAGGCCAAACTAACTCAAATTATCAACGAAGGTATCGGTGTACTACAAGAAATCGAAGACCTAAATGCAGGTCTGTCGGATACCGTTAAGGCTATCGCCGAAGAGATGGAAATTAAACCTGCTATCCTTAAGAAAGCTATCAAGATCGCACAAAAGTCTAAGCTAACTGACACCAATCACGATCACGACGAGCTAAACTCAATCTTAGAAACTGTAGGCAAGACGCTGTAATGTTTCAATTTGGCGAGTGGGCCTATGCCACGTGGCAGTATATAAAACGTGACTTTACTGAGTGGCCTTTGAGATTCTGCGCAGAGGTATTTGCATGGGCGTGTAGTGTTATTAGTGCAATTATATTTGCAATGACAGTACCAGAGGTTCCGGTAGTACC
>CAZHPL010000056.1:0-14611 GCA_964534495.1 uncultured Lishizhenia sp. | reverse complement strand
GGCTGGCATGTCGGGAGGTAAATTCTATGAACTGAAAAATTACGCCAAACTCCTTGCAGACATTGAAAAACGTGGTGATATTGCAACCGTTTCTGTTCAAGAAACAACCTTTGACGATTTAATTGAATATTGGTGGTACTTCGTGTTGCTGTTCTTGACTATGGCAAGCGAATGGTTCTTAAGAAGGTATTACGGAGGATATTAATCGTTACTCAAAGCACCATTTTCTTTTGCGATTTCAACCCAATGTGTCGCCAAAACACTTGGATTTGCTCCGATTGCTGTTGCTAAATACAATGCCAGACGCATCATAAGAATGGAAGCAGTCTGCACTTTTTCGGATTGCGTGAGTTGACCAAACAAGTGTTGTGCTTTCTCTTGTAATAACTGATTGTGTTGCGAAGCAAAGGAATCTACATCGTCAATTGAATCCTCTAGGGATGGCATCAGTAATGCCTCTAACCAATCCGCTTGAATTTCTTGCATTAATTGAGTAGGGGCAAGTGTTCCCGAAAGTTGCCATTGCTTTAAAGTGGAACTTCTTTCAGTGTACGAGAGTCCTGTTTCAAGCAATAATTCAAACGAAATATCAGCCAAGTTTTGCATGATTTCCAAGTACAAATCTTGAGCAAGTTCAAACGGTGCAGTTTCCTGTCCGATTAAATAATCCTCAACCGAAAGTTTGGGTAGTTTTTCTACTTCCGAGCAACCATCGAAACATGGAAATTGCTTTCCTTGATAAAAATAGTTTGCTGTTTCATATTGCACTTGTCTTCCCAACGGAAATAAGCGACAAGCCAAAGGTCGCGCAACATGTACGCTGCAACCGAAATTTTCTACATAAAGTCCACATGCACGTTTAGACCGATGATCTTTTGCGCCGTCAAACTTCAACAAAATCCCACCAAAATCACAATGCGAGTTAATAAATTCGCGCACCGACATTTGCTTTTCACCTGCTAAACACGCCAATTCCCACGGATTCAAAAACACCTGATTACCATGACAACACGTGCCTTTTCGTGAGCAAGTTAAAGGAAGTTTATCGCTTAATTGTAGCAAAGTCGTTTGCATGAATGAAGATTTTTGGCAAAAATAGTCCAAATGTACTTCGTAATTTACTGATGTATTTTTATTCTTTAGGCGTTCCGCTGTTCAAAACTCGTCATACTTCCTCCTTTTTTCATCGGCGGGCTTTCCGCTTTAAGTCCTCGTTCGTGCCTCACTGTGGGCTTTCCGCTACTATCCCTAACGCGAGCGAGACAATTGAAAATTGGAAAATGTAAAATTGAAAATTAAGTTCATTTCGAAAATCAAATCCTCTTTGCAATTCTGTTTAAGTCTTTGTGCAACTCTGTGTTTACAAAACAACAAAGCAACGCAAAGTATCCACCAAGTTCGACAAAGAATAGCAAATAAAACCCTCTGTGTTATTCAACCACAAAGCAACGCAAAGTTTCCACCAAGTTCAACAAAGAATAGCAAATAAAACCCTCTATGTTATTCAACCACCAAGCAACTCAAAGTTTTCATCGAGTTCAACAAAGAATAAGCAAATAAAACCCTGTGTGAATCTCTTTGTAAGTCTTAGTGCAACTCTGTGGTTACAAAACAACAAAGCAACGCAAAGTTTCCACAATGCTCAACAAAGAAAATAGAAAAAATCCTCTGTGCAACTCTGTGTAAGTCTTTGTAATTTAACCACAAAGCAACGCAAAGTATCCACCAAGTTCGACAAAGTAAAACCAAATAAATCCTCAGTGCACCTCTGTGTTTTCCTCTGTGAATCTCTGTGGTAAAATATACTTAAATCGCTTCAATCCAACTATTCAATTCCCCTCTTCTCCAAAACAAACACCAACAACTTCCGCATTAAATACCCAATTCCAATTCCAAGTAAACCACCCACCAATACATCAGAAGGGTAGTGGACACCCAAATAAATACGACTGATGCCAACAAGAATCGCAATTCCAATTAAACCAAACAAAATGATTTTTTTGTGAAGGGTCAGAAAACCTGAAAGAAATGCAATAAAAGCAAAGAAATTAGCACTGTGCGAGGATACAAAACCGTATTGTCCACCTTGGTAAAATTCACCTTTTTTTATTTCATAAAAATGCAACAAACCTTGTAAATCAGGATTATGTGAAGGACGTAAACGTTCAAATATGTTTTTAAACAAGTGAACCGAAATTTGATCCGAAAGTAAAATGGTACATCCCAAAAATAAAGTGATGATGAATGTTCGTTTTAGTCCCTGCGTTTTGTAGAGATAATACAACAACAAAATGTAAAGTGGAACAAAACTGAATTTCCCAGACAAAAACCACATGATTTCATCCAGAACAGGATTGTGTAAGGAGTTAATAAACAGCAATAATTTGCGGTCCAGCAACTCTAGATTATTCATCGTGATTTAAATGTTTCCAAATCAAATCCTTTAATTCCATCAAGCCTTTTTGTGCTACTGAAGAAATAAAAACGTAAGGTATTTCAGGTAATTCTTTCTTCATATCGGCAATTAATTCATCGTCCAACATGTCGGATTTTGTAATAGCCAACAATCGTTCTTTGTGCAATAATTCGGGATTATATTGTTTCAATTCGTTTAACAAAATGGCGTATTCTTTACGAATATCATCTGTATCAGCAGGAATTAAAAACAACAACAAACTGTTACGTTCAATGTGACGTAAAAAACGCAAACCTAAACCTTTTCCAGCATGTGCGCCTTCAATGATTCCGGGAATATCAGCCATTACAAATGAACGGTAATCACGATAAGGCACCATACCTAAATTGGGACGTAAAGTAGTAAATGGATAATCGGCAATTTCGGGTTTGGCAGCTGAAATAACAGAAAGTAAGGTGCTTTTTCCAGCATTTGGAAAGCCAACCAAACCAACATCCGCAAGGATTTTTAATTCTAAGATTTTCCAACCTTCAATTCCTTCTTCGCCCGGTTGTGCGTAACGTGGTGTTTGATTCGTTGGTGATTTAAAGTGGTTATTACCCATTCCACCTCGACCACCTCTTTGAATGATTCTTTCTTCACCGTCCTCCGTGATTTCAAACAGAACTTCTCCTGTTTCACCATCTTTGGCAAGTGTACCTAATGGCACCTCGATATATACATCTTCACCTTGTGAACCCGTTTGTAGATTTCCAGCTCCATGTGCTCCGTGTCCCGCTTTGATGTGTTTATTGTATTTCAAGTGAAGCAAGGTCCATAATTGCTTGTTTCCTCGCACAATTACATGTCCTCCGCGACCTCCATCTCCACCATCAGGACCACCTTTAGGGATGTATTTTTCCCTGCGGAAATGAGTTGAGCCACCACCACCTGAACCTGATTTACAATGGATTTTAACGTAATCTACAAAATTATCTGAAGCCAAAATTTCTATTTAACGTGCGTTTATAGCTGTGAATAAACGATTGGTGATTTCATCAATGGAACCAATACCGTCAATCGAAACGTATTTTCCTTGTGCTTGATAAAACGATTTTACTGGCGCTGTTTCACGGTTGTACACTGCAATGCGATTCGCAACAACTTCTGGATTTGCATCATCTGGTCGACCACTAACTTCACCTCTTTTTAAAAGTCTAGTTTTCAATTCTTCTTCCTCTACTTCCAACGAAAGCATCAGCGTAATTGAAGCATTCAAAGTTGCTAAGAACTCATCTAAAGCTTCAGCTTGTGCGTTGGTTCTTGGAAAACCATCAAAAATAAAACCTTTTGGATTTTCGTGTTTACTAACTTCCGAACGCAACATGTCAATCGTAACTGAATCGGGAACCAATTGACCTTGATCCATGTAGCTTTTAGCCAATTTCCCTAATTCCGTTTCACCTTTAATATTTGCACGAAACACATCTCCCGTTGACAAATGAATCAAACCATATTGTTCGATTAAGCGCTCAGATTGTGTTCCTTTCCCTGCACCTGGAGGGCCGAATAGTACGATATTTAACATTACTCCTCTTTTAGTTGATATACTTCTTTTAAATTTCTACCGATTTCATTGTAATCTAAACCATAGCCTACAACAAACTTATTCTCGATTGCTTTCCCTACAAATTTCGGTTGGTGTTTACCTAAGTAAGCATCAGGCTTGAATAACAATGTGCACACTTCGATGGAAGCAGGATAATCTGCACTTAGTAAAGAAATTACTTTGTCAATCGTAATACCCGTATCCACAATATCTTCCAATATCACAACGTGTTTTCCACGAACGCTTGCATTCAATCCAATCAATTCATCCACACGCCCACTTGTTTGTGTGTTGCCTTTGTAACTACTTACTTTCACAAACGAAACTTCAATGTCGCGTGTGATTTGTTTCATCAAGTCGGAAGCGAACATGAATGAACCGTTCAAAACAGGTAATAAAATCACTTGTTTATCAGCGTAATAGTCCATTAATTCGGAAGCAAGTTTCTCGATGCTCGCTTGAATTTCATTCTCGTCAATGAAGAGCGTGAAAGTTTTATCGTGTAGGGTTATTTCTCTTTGCATAATGTAAGGTCGCAAATTTACGATTTTCATTGATAAACGGAAAGAAAAAAAGCGTTTCATGGCTGTTTTCTTGTGTATCTTTGCCTCATGAATCTGAATTGGTACGGCGACAACATGTGCATTGGTCTTTTGGGTGGTGGTCAACTCGGGAGAATGCTCTTACAAGATGCAATTGATTTAAACATACATTTACATGTGTTAGACAGTGATACACAAGCGCCCTGTGCTGCAATCGCACATTCCTATACCTTGGGTGATATTACTGATTATGATACAGTTATCGCATTTGGAAAAGATAAAAACGTCATTACCGTTGAGATTGAAAACGTCAATGTTGAGGCACTTGAATGGCTGGAAAAACAAGGTGTTAAAATCTACCCGCAGCCGAGTGTTTTGAAAACAATAAAAGACAAGGGAATTCAAAAAGAGTTTTATAAAACAAATGGTATTCCAACGGCTTCTTTTCAAATCATTTCTAAAAAGTCAGAGTTAGAAACGGTTTCTTATCCGATTGTTCAAAAACTCCGAACAGGCGGTTACGATGGAAAAGGGGTGCAAGTCCTACAATCCATTGAAGATAGTGAGAAAGCTTTTGATGCACCCTCCGTTTTGGAAACAATGATTCCATTTACAAAAGAATTGTCAGTCATTGTGGCTCGTAACGCAAAAGGTGAAATGCAATCGTTTCCCGTCGTGGAATGTGAGTTCAATCCCGAAGCGAACTTGGTTGAATTTCTGTTTTCACCTGCAAGTATTTCTCAAGAAATCGAAGAAAAAGCAGATGCTTTAGCAAAAAATGTGATTGAAAAATTGGACATGGTGGGTTTATTAGCGGTTGAATTATTCTTAACGGAATCAGGCGAATTACTTGTGAATGAAATAGCACCAAGGCCTCACAATAGCGGACATCACACTATCGAATGTTGCGTCACATCACAATTTGCACAGCACTTGAGGAGTATTTTGAATTTGCCATTGGGTTCAACGGAATTGATTCGCGCTGGAGCAATGATTAACTTGCTGGGAGAAAAAGGGTTTGAAGGAAAGGCGATTTATCAAGGTTTGGAAAAGGCTTTAGAAATGGATGGTATTTATCCGCATATTTATGGGAAAGAGTTTACCAAGCCGTTTCGAAAAATGGGACATATTACCATCACGGGAAAAGACCTTGATATTGTAAAAGAAAAAGCAAAGAAAGTCCAATCACTTGTTAAAGTAATAGCTTAAAACCTGATTTTTATCAGTCAAATTGGTGATGAGAATTCTAAATTTTACTGGCTAAAACCAATTATTTTGATGCTTTAAAAAAGTATCATGATTATCGAACAATTATACACGGGATGTTTAGCAGAAGCAGCCTATCTAATCGTAAGTAATGGAGAGGCAGCAATCATTGACCCATTAAGAGATTATCAAGTTTACATCGATCTAGCTGCAAAACACAATGCAAAAATCAAGTACGTTTTCGAAACGCATTTTCATGCAGATTTTGTATCAGGTCATGTTGATTTAGCAAAAGCAACAGGCGCAAAAATTGTGTATGGTCCAACGTCAATGTCAACTGGTTTTGAAATCTATGTTGGAAAAGACAATGAAGTTTTTGAATTAGGAAATGTAACCTTCAAATTGTTACACACGCCAGGACATACCATGGAAAGTTCTTGTTTTTTACTTGCCGACGAAAACGGAAAAGAAACAGCTATATTTACTGGTGACACCTTATTTATTGGCGATGTTGGACGTCCTGATTTAGCACAAAAAGTGATTGCAGAGTTGACGCAAGACAAATTAGCGCGATTGCTTTTTCATTCTTTAAGAAATAAAATTATGCCTTTAGCGGATGAATTGATTGTGTATCCGAATCACGGTGCAGGTAGTGCGTGTGGAAAAAACATGTCTAAAGAAACAACCGATACTTTAGGAAATCAAAAAGCCACGAATTACGCTTTACGTCCCGATATGACGGAAGATGAATTTGTCGAAGAATTATTAAGTGGTTTAATGCCTCCGCCTGCTTATTTCCCTCAAAATGTTTTGTTAAATATCACAGGCTATGAAAACGTAGATAGCATTTTGAACAAAGGAGCAAAGTTGATTGATTTAAGTGAATTTGATAAGCATGTTACAAATGGAGCCATTATTATCGACACTAGAAATCAAGCTGAATTTGTGAAAGCATTTATTCCAGGCGCAATTAGCATTGGAATTGATGGCAATTTTGCAGTTTGGGTGGGTACAATTGTTCCTGATGTGAAGCAAAAAATCGTGTTGATTACAGAGCCTGGAAGAGAGAAAGAAGTGGTAACTCGTTTGGCTAGAGTAGGGTATGATGCAGCTCTTGGCGTGCTGGAAGGCGGAGTTGAAACGTGGAAAAATGCAGGGAGAAAAACAGATTTTATTGAATCGATAACAACTGAGGTTTTCGCTGATTTATATGAAAAAGGAATCAAAGAAACCATTTTGGATGTTCGAAAAGAAAGTGAGTTTAAAAGCGAACATTTAGTTGGAGCAGAGAACGTTGCGTTGGATTATTACAAAACAACTACCGCGCATTTATTTGCTGAAAATAGATACTTTGTTTATTGTGCGGGTGGCTATCGCTCTGTCATTTTTTGTTCCTTACTCAAACGCGAGGGTTTCAATGACTTAATCAATATTGAAGGTGGTTTTGCAGCAATCAAGAAACTAGGTAATTTACCCGTTACGGAATACGTTTGTCCAACTACAATGTTGTGATTATTTAAATAGTTGATCCATAAAAAAAAGGGTGTCTCGACTTTTCGGACACCCTTTTTATTTGAATGTGAATTTCTTATTTCACAACTAAATTTCTTGTTTCAATTTGACCATTCACACCTACTTTCACCAAGTAAATACCAGGTGCGAAAGTTGTTGTTGGAATAGTGATGGATTGAGTTCCATTTAATTGCGTATACAATTTACTTGAAATAGTTTTTCCTGAGAAATCCAAAACTTCAACCGATACATCTGTATTATTTGCCAATTCCAAACTCAAGATACTAAAATCATTTGCAGGATTTGGATACAATTTACAATCAAATGCTTTCGATGAAACACTTGTCAGGCCTGCATTTTCACCTGGTACAAAACCATTTGTTACCGCTTCAGTAATAGTTGCCGTTCCAGCATTGTCTATTCGTCCATTAGGAGAAAGAATCATTCCGACAATATTGATTTTTGTTTCATCCCATGTTGCAGGTAAATCGAAGCTAAAATTCAAGGTATGTGCATCCCCGGCAGCAACTGTTGCAGGAAAACTGTTTGCGTAACCATCCCAACTTGGATTAATGGCTCTAGCTACGTGATCGTATACCATTTGTGCAGCAGGTACAGGATTTGCTTTTGTCTCATAACCTCCCATAACACCATTTCCTCCGCCACTGTACGCGTTTGCTTGATTATAACTTGAGCCAGTTCCAGTAACATCATCTTCTGTTAAAACACATGCCAATTTGTAGTTGTTGTTGGCAGCCATTGCGAAGTTCGCTGTTATAGAAACTTCTAATTTTCTGGTGGTTGCATCCCATGTTGCACCATTCACTAAAGTTGCCACAGGAGGCGTTTGCAAACGATCAAAAAAGTCAGGAGACATTCCTGATGGGTCAACGTCTGTCCCGCGATCTACTAATGCACTTGGATAACCTGAAATAAAGTTACCAAATGAAGCATCGTAATCTGTAACAGTCATTGGGTCACCGTTATGTACTGCAATTCCAATCCAGTAACCATCGTATTTTGCGTGAAACTCATCCATGAAAACGGCACCACGAGGACACCACTGACACCAAGTTCCAGTTCCTTCTTCGCTGACTACCACTTTCCCAGGAGCTGGAGTAACAGCAGTAATAATGGTTTCAAGCGTGTCATTACTTGCAAGACTATCAATTCCACCATTAATGTTTGTAATAACTACTGATGCACTCAAATCACCACCTGCTAGAATTACAGCAGGCATTGTTACAGCATAAGAACCTGCCGTGGCAACATTTGCTCCTGTAACAGTTTGATTATACGTATTTCCATTGTAATTCAAAGCAACATCAAATGAATTCAAAGCTGTTTGTCCCACATTTTGAATGCGTACTGTAGGGGTAACCGTTTGACCTGCGATTTCACCACCACTTGAAATACTTGCTGCCATTGCATCTAAACCAGGAAGTGTGTACGGTTGATTGTCAAATTGTACATCATCCATGTAAAACTGACTTCCTTGAACAGGATAAAAATCACATGAAGCAAGCGTGTTTACACCATTTACCCAGGTTCCAATCTCCGTTCCGTTAACAAATGCTTTCCAAACATGTGTAGTAAGATTAGCTTCAATTTTCAACGTAAACCAAGCGCCTTCTGGGAAAGCACCAACTGCCAAATTGGAAGTGATTCCATCGTCAATGACAACTTGTTGACCACTCATATTGACATTCAATGCCCAAACACTTCCTATTGTTTGAGAACCTTGCATGTTGAAATAAGCCGATTTTCCTGCATTTACATAAAAACCTGATTGAAAAGTGAAAATACCACTGTTGTATAATTGTCCAAATTTCAAAACAACATCTTGTGGACCACCTGATGCAGCTGTTGAAGACAAATAAATGGAGTTGGAACCACTTTGTGCGTTGGTTGTTATGACCTTCACATCTGCCGTTCCGCCTTCCGTTCCTGACCATGTAGACCAGCTAGTAGATTGTGGCCCCAAATAAGCATTGGCTGTGTACGATTCAAAATCATCTGTAAAAAGCTGACCATACGCCAGATTTAAAGCAGAAAAACTCAAAACAGAGAGTAATAGTTTTTTCATATTAGCAATTTTAGAAGTTAAATGTAGGAAAAAGTTTTGTTGCGGTTAATTGAAAATCATTTTAATCGAATGAAATCCTTTTTGATTTTTGAAGTCTTGTTATTAAAATAGCTATATTGAATAGCCATTTTTCGGATAGTTTCTTCTTTTTTGAACCAATCTAAGTTTTGACTCAATTCAGGGAAAACTTCTTGAATCATTTTTGAGATTTGATAAGAATAAAATGACTGTGTAACTCCATGGTAACTGACAAGCCAACGGTTCTTAAACACAATATCACCTTCAATTAACTCAATTTCTAATGAATCTAAACTTGCGTTTACAAGTACTAATTTAATCCTTGGCTCTATTTCATTTTTAAATAATCTCAGGTTTTTGATTTTAGATGTGTTTACGTAAAATTCATTCATAATAGCACCTTGATTTTTGTTAAACAACTTTGCAAAAAGAATGGCCTCTTTTTTTGAAATTTCTGAATAAGTGAAACTATGATTCAATTTTATGTAACGTTTGGTTTTTTTCAAATCTTTCTTTGTAAAATCAAATTCATTGCTTTTCAAGAAAATGGAAGGATTGTCCAATGAATAAAGTATTGCCTTCTCCATTTCTTTAGCGTTAACCGTTCTAAATCGATTAATCGTATTTTGTAATGAGTCTAGAATATAATTATGGACATAAAAATAGCTTTCCAATTGGCGGTTTTTTGCATTCGCAAATTCTGTTTTAAAATGGTGCAATACGTTTTTTGAATCGATAGAAATAGATTGTATTTCGAAATCGAAAAATGCTTTTACATAATTGTAATTCTTTATTTCAACCCAGTTTTTCTCATTGATTTGATAAATCCATGGTGTAAGATTTTCATCCAAGACAAATAATGAATCGTCATTCAAAGAGCTCATTTTTATGATTTCATGCTCACAAAAGGCTAATTTATTCCAATTTTCATTTGGCTTTTCTCGATAAAAGAGCTGATTCAGAGCATATTTGTACTGCTTGTTCATTGTGTTTACAGAATTTGAATCTGTGTATTTCCAAAAGTCACACGAAAAAATATTTTGCAATTGGTTGGAGGTTCGACTTGGAAAATAAAGCATCAAATTTGAAAAATACTTTGAATTATAATTTGAAAGATAGATTTGCAATTCATCATTTTTATAAAAGATCCCCCTTGAATTAAAATCCGAAGGTATCGTTGTTAGATATTTTGAAAGTTGAAAATCAAATGAACATTCAAAAAGAGAATCGTTTCTTTCACAAAGAAGATGTTCTTTTCTACCATCTGATTGAAAATAACCAGCTTGTTTAATTTTTCTCCAATTAATTTTTTCAATTTCAGACACATAATAGCAGTCATCAGCTTTGAAAAACACTGTATTTGAGAAGGTTTGGAATGATTTGTGTGATATATCTTTATCTATTATTTCATCAGGTAACTTTTGAGGTTCAAAACTTTTCCAACCGTTTTGAGTTGTAAAAAACGAACGGTCGATTAATATATAACCGTGTGTCTCATCCGTCATTTTTGCGGATGATTTTTTGGTTTCATCCAAACTTAAACCTAAACTGTTTTTAAAATCAATAATTTTTGTCCAATTTTTCCCAAAATCTATTGATTGATAGAAGTTTAATGATTGGTCCTTAATGATAATTGTCTTGCTTTTTGTGTCTAGGAAAAGTATGTCAAATTTGAAAGGCAGATAAAGTACTATTCGCCACATTTTACCTCCGTCTGATGTTCGCAATAAACAGTAATTAGATGCCATGAATCGTTTCGAGTAATTTGCGAGATTTGATGTGTTATGTTGTTCATTTACAATCTTTAATTTGTTGTTTTCTTTAGGGATTATTGAGCTATTTTGAGTAGGTTTAACAAGAGTAGCTGCCGTCAAAAATCCATTTAGTTCGTCAACAAATGTAAAATTCAACAAATAGATATTTTCAAAAGTAATTTCGCCAAAATCAAATTTGGAATTGAGATTTTCAAAACAATCACCATCAACAGACGAAAAAAATTCATCTTTTGTACAAACGATGGATTTGCCCGATGATAAAGTTTGAAAATGAGTGATTTCCTTATCAAGCAAAAAGCCATGATAAAAATTTTGAGCATACAAATTAAGTTCTAGGACTGTAAAAAAGAAAAATAAGTAGATTTTCGAATTCATTCAAGAAAATTGATAGTAACGTTTTTTTAATATTTGGTTTCAGAATGGGTTTTCATAATCATGATTTGGTTATCTTTAAATATCAAATTCAAATCAACCAACTATGGAAGCAACTTGGACTAAAATTAAGAATAAATTAGCGGAAATTGCACCTGAAATCAATGAGAAGTTGAATCCGGGTGTAACGGACGAAGAAGTGAATTTACTGGAATCAACCATTGGTAAAAAATTACCTGAAGCCTTTGTTTCATTTTATAAAATACACAACGGCCAAGAATCGAATGCGCCAGGGTTAATCTATGCAGAAGAATTGTTGTCGTTCAAGCGCATCATCAGTGAATGGACGATTTGGAAACAGTTATTAGATGACAAAGTTTTTGAGGATGAAAATGGCCCGTATGACTCCGAAGCAGATATAGAAATCAAACCTGATTGGTGGAACCCTGCTTGGATTCCCATTACTTATGATGGAAGTGGAAATCACTATTGCCTTGACCTCGACCCAACGGAAGAAGGTAATTATGGTCAAATCATTCGCATGTGGCATGATGACTCGGAACGACCTTTGGAAAGTGATTCGTTTGAAGAATGGATCAAAGATTATGCGCAGCAAATGGAAGAAGGAAATTTGACTTTTTCTGAAGACTATTATGGTATAAACAACGATTAAAGCGATTTAGTTTCCTTTTTCAAACTTGTTTTCATCTCCCTTTTCGTTTTTTACTACTTTTGATTATGTATTCTTTACTTCGTTCCATTCTATTTCTTTTCGATGCTGAAAAAGTGCATTATTTTACAACGGGTTTATTGCGTTTTACACTCAAACTTCCTTTTGCAAAAAGCATTTTTAGAACGACATTTTGTGTAGAAGATAAACGTTTGGAGCGAACTGTTTTTGGGTTGACATTTAAAAATCCTGTAGGTTTGGCTGCCGGTTTCGATAAAAACGCAACGATGTTCAATGATTTGGCCTATTGCGGTTTTGGTTTTATTGAAATTGGAACGGTAACACCCAAAGGTCAACCAGGTAATGACAAACCTCGTTTGTTTCGCTTGAAAAAAGACCGCGCGATTCTAAACCGAATGGGATTTAATAATGATGGGGTAGAAACAGCCATTCAACATTTGAAAAAAAGGCAACACGCGAGTCTTTTAATTGGTGGGAATATTGGTAAAAATAAAGTGACGCCTAACGAGGAGGCGGACAATGATTACGTACTTGCTTTTGAAGCGCTGTTTCCGTATGTAGATTATTTTGTAGTAAATGTTTCTTCACCTAACACACCTAATTTACGTGCTTTGCAAGACAAGGAACCTTTAAAGAATTTACTTTCTACCTTGCAAACAAAAAATCGAGCAAAAGCGCAACCCAAACCTATTTTATTAAAAATCGCTCCAGATTTGAAGGATGAACAATTGGACGATGTTGTGGAAATCATTACGGAAACGCAAACAGATGGCGTGATTGCAACGAATACAACTATTGAACGCGGTGGTTTGACAACCGATAAATCAGCAGTTGAAGCATTGGGAGTAGGAGGGATTTCAGGAAAGCCACTGACCAAACGCTCTACAGAAGTGATTCGCTATTTGCACCAAAAATCAAAGGGAGCATTTCCCATTATTGGAGTGGGTGGGATTCACACAGCAGCAGATGCCATAGAGAAATTAGAAGCCGGTGCTACCTTGGTACAAGTTTATACTGGATTTATTTACGAAGGTCCCGGAATTGTGAAAAAGATTAATCAGGAAATACTTAAAAGACATGACAAACGAGCTTAAAATCATTGAATGTCCGCGTGATGCCATGCAGGGAATGAAAGAATTTGTTCCTACGGATTTGAAGGCAGCTTACATTAATAAATTATTGAAATGTGGTTTTGACACCATCGATTTCGGGAGTTTTGTTTCTCCGAAAGCTATTCCACAAATGCGTGACACAGCTGAAGTTTTGGAGGAGTTGGATTTGTCAGGAAACTCCAAATTATTAGCGATTGTTGCCAATGAACGTGGTGCTGAAGATGCTTTGCAATTTGGTGAAATCTCTTATTTGGGCTATCCTTTTTCGGTTTCGGAAGAATTTCAGCGTCGTAATACCAATTCAAGTATTGAAGAATCTTTGGGAAGGGTAGAGGCGATTCAAAACAGTGTTGTTGCTAAAGGAAAAGAATTGGTGGTGTATCTTTCAATGGGATTTGGAAATCCGTATGGAGAATCATGGAATCCTGAGATTGTACTTCGCTGGTCAGAAGTATTGGCCAACAAATTAGGAATTAAGATTTTGGCGCTTTCAGATACGATTGGCTGTGCAAAAGAAGACGATGTGCGCATGCTTTTTCCTGTTTTACAAAAAGAATTGCCTTCCGTTGAATTTGGTGCACACATGCATACGCGAGTAGAAACAACATTGCCATTGATTAAAGCCGCTTACGAAGCAGGTTGTCGTAGATTTGACGGCGCATTAAAAGGATTTGGCGGATGTCCGATGGCGAAAGATGATTTAACTGGAAACTTACCGACGGAACGTTTGTTGGAATGGTTGAATGAAAATAAAATCGCCCATGCCATACAAAAAGAGGCCTTTGATGAAGCCTTTTCGTTTTCTTCACGTATCTTTTCCTAAGATCAGCGTTTAACAAAATAAAAAATGAATAATAATCGAAATAGAATCATTCTTTTCTGCGTAATCGGCGTTTTTGTAGCTTGGTTTTTGAATAATAGAAAAAGCACAAAAGACGGTGAAGATTCAGCAGAAACACCAAAAAAACAAAAGATTGAATACATAAGCACGGATTTCAATGCCAATGCCTTTTCGGGAAAAGTCGAAGAAAAATTGCTCAAAGAAATCGGGATTTGTGATTCAACGCAAGGAGACGACAATAACTTGGACAATCCTTCTTGTTCACCGCGCTTCTTTCGTTTTTTCAAATTGAACAAAACCAAAGGATTAAACGAAGGTTTTATGCTGTTGGTGCGTGCTGGTGTTAATAAATTCCCTGTGCGTCGTTTATTGATTTTTGAACGCGAAAATGGTCATTTGGTCAAAGTAAACGGATTTGTAGGATACATCATTGAACGCCGCTCCACAGATGC
>CAZHPL010000055.1:0-14734 GCA_964534495.1 uncultured Lishizhenia sp. | reverse complement strand
GAACGAAATTAAAATTAGTTTGAGCGAATATATTAAAGACCCGATTGTTCAAATTCAGATTATAAATTTTAAAGTCACCATTCTTGGTGATGTCAAACAGCCGGGGACAATCAATATTCCGAATGAAAAAATTACAATTTTAGAGATTCTAGGTATCGTTGGCGATATGAGTATTACGGGTCGAAGAAGAGATATTAAATTGATTCGCGAAGAAAATGGTCAGTTGAAAGAATACAAAGTTGATTTAACTAAAAAGGACTTATTTGCTCAAAAGTATTACTTCTTGCAACAAAACGATATTATTTACGTACCACAGAATCGTGCTAAGATTAACAATGCGAACTTCAGTCAGATTTACTTACCCATACTTTCAAGCGTTTCCGTTCTGCTTAGTGCAATCAGTATTATTGGTAAATTCTAACAACGCATGAGCGATTTAGATCATAATTTTTTCGAGGCTGAACCTATCCAAAAAGTAAATTACAAGGAAATTTTCTTCAAATACCTTCGTCATTGGAAATTGTTTGCTTTTCTAGTTTTTGTTGCTTTAGCTGGCTCAAGTATCTACCTTCGCTACAAAGTACCTGAATATGAGGCTTCTACAACAATCTTAATTAAGAATAATCAAAAAGGCGGGTCAGGAATGTCTGAAACGTCTGCCTTTGAAGACCTTACCATTTTTTCAGAAGGAATTTCCATTGAGAACGAAAAATCGATTCTCTCATCGCGCAATTTAATGCGTAAAGTCATTAATCAATTGGACTTACGTGCTGAATATTATGCCGTCGGTAAAGTCACAGGATTGCAAAAAAGGGAAATCTATAAAATGGCACCTTTTTATGTATTGATAAAAAACATAGATTCAACCCAATTAGACGTTTTCTCCATTAGTTTTAACTTACACATGATTAGTTTTAGTCAGGCTGAAATCAGTATGTCTAATAGCTCAGTTAAGCGTAAAATCAAGTTAAACAAATGGTTACGTGTAAATCGATTTGGTACGGAAATCAAAATTGCAAAAAATGAGTATTTCGATAAATATACAATCGGGAGAAAATATGAATATAAATACATGGGGCTTGAAGCTGCAGTAAACAAGTATTTGAATAAAATCAAAATAGAACAAGCTGGAAATAACTCTACGATTCTTAAACTTACTTTACGATATTTTTCCAAAGAAAAAGCTGAAGACATATTAAATGAAGTAGTTCAGCAATACAATGAAGATGCCATATTCGATAAAAATGAAATTTCTAAAAACACATCTGATTTCATTGGCGATCGAGTCAAAGTGATTTCCAAAGAACTTGGAGATATTGAAGATTCTGCTAAAACCTACAAAAACCATAATGATCTTGTAAATGTTCAAGTTGAGTCTGAAAATGACTTGTATTATTCGAAAGATATTCGAACGCGATATATTGATGCAAACACGCAATTGCAGTTGAGCTATATGATGCTCGATCACTTACAAAACAATAACCAACCTGACGATTTGATTCCTGTTAACCTTGGACTCTCTGACAACCGTATAGAAAATATTGTTCTTGAACACAACAAATTGGTGATGGAACGCATTGAGGAGTTAAAAACTACAACCCTTAAAAACCCTAAAATCATTAACCTTGGAAATCGAATTGCTGATTATAAAGTCAATATTGAGGAAAGTATACGAAACCTCATTCAATCTAAAAAAAGAGCACTATCTGAAGTTGAAAAAGAACTAAAGAAAATTGATGCGAATTTGGCCAGAATGCCTGGCTTTGAAAAAGACCTTCGTACAATTATTCGTCAGCAAGAAATTAAAGAAGCACTTTACATTTACTTGCTACAAAAAAGAGAAGAAGCTCAGATTGCATTAGCTGTAGGTATTGGTAATGCTAAAATTGTTGATCCTGCTTACAGTAACGGAAGTATCGTTTCTCCTAAAAAAACGTTTATCTATTTTGGCTCACTTTTCTTTGCTTTAATTTCTGGATTTCTTTACGTTTACCTGAGTGATTTGGTATATGATAAAGTCAGTTCAAAAGTTGATATTGATAAATTGCGTTTACCATATATTGGAAATATACCATTAGGCCAAACTGGACAACAAATTGTCATTTCAAAAGGAAGTAAAACGGCCATAGCAGAAGCATTCAGGACACTTCGGACCAACGTAGATTTCATGCTCAGTAAAAAAACCAAAGGCGCGAAATTCATTTTCATTACTTCTTCAGTAGCGAAAGAAGGTAAATCATTTACTGCGGTAAATCTATCACTTTCAATTGCTTTGTCCGATAAAAAAGTACTACTAATTGGTATGGATTTACGTGCTCCAAAATTGGAGCAATACATTGGAAAAGACAAATCAAAAGGTTTAACCAACTTTATTGTCGATGAATCACTTACATTGGAGGATTTGATTTACACAACCGATTTAGATCCAAACGTTGACATTTTTCCTTCGGGTGACATTCCTCCTAACCCATCTGAATTATTGATGAGTGAACGTGTGGAATGGATGTTTGAAGAAGTTGCCAAACGATATGATTACATTATTGTGGATACAGCACCTGCAGGAATTGTAACGGATACTTTCTTATTGGCTAAATACGCTGATGCCTTTTTATACATTGTTAGAGCACATCAATTACCGAAAAAAATGCTGAACATTGCGGCTGAAATCAATAAGCAAAATCGTTTGCCGAATATGGCTATACTTTTGAATGGAACTCAAAGTGGACGTGGCTATGGGTACGGATACGGTTACGGCTATGGGTATGGTTACGGTTATGGTGGCTACGGTTATGGATACGGCTATGGCTATGGCTATACGGAAGGTTATTACGTTGAAGAAGTACCTAAACGTAAACGATTTAATTGGTTAATGAAACTTTTCCGTTTTAAAAAGAAATAGAAACAGGGCAGTGATCTGAACCAAAAATTTCATTGTGGATTTCTGCCTGTTTTACTTTTTCAATAATCGACGAAGAAACTAGGAAATAATCAATTCTCCATCCAATATTCTTTTGACGGGCACCTGCTCGGTAACTCCACCACGAATATTTCACTGCTTCAGGAAATTTGTATCGAAATGTATCTACAAAACCTGCTTTAATGTAATTGTCCATACCGTCAATTTCTTCTTGCATATAACCTGCGGCTTTGTTGTAGTTTGCTTTTGGTCGTGCTAAGTCTATTGCTTGGTGCGCTACATTCAAATCGCCACATACGACAACAGGCTTCTTTGCTTCCAAACCTTTTAAGTAAGCCAAGAAATCAGCATCCCATTCTTGACGATAACTTAAACGAGCTAACTCACTTCCTGAATTTGGAACATACACGCACACCACATAAAAATCTTCGTATTCAGCAGCAATAACTCTCCCTTCCTTATCGTGTTCAGGTTTTCCCATATCATAAGCAACAGAAATAGGCGACACTTTTGTCAAAATAGCTGTGCCTGAATATCCTTTTTTATCTGCTTCATTGGCAAAAACCTCAAATCCTTCGAGTGAAGAAGTGACCTCTTTTACTTGCTCAACCGTAGCTTTGGTTTCCTGCAAACAAATGACATCGGCACCTGAAGCTTTCATGTCTTCAATAAAAGATTTTCCAACAACAGCACGAATGCCATTTACATTGAACGAAAGGATTTTCATATTGATTTTTTTACAAAGAAAGAAAAAACAAGATTAACTAAAACAAAAATGACGTATTTAGAAATAAGTACAATGCATTTCCTGATGAATGACCACTTGAATTGTTCAGATACTTCATTTCAGCTCGTAACCAAAAAGTTTCGGTCGCCATCCATTTACTACCAAAAGAAAATCCAAAAATACCTTTTCCATCATTGAAATTCGTTATTTGTATTCTGTCCGGATCGCTGTAATATTCTATGCGAGCATTTAGAAATAGATTGGGATATAATTTCCGCTCAATGGCTGTATTTACTTGCCACCACAAATCGCTTTTCAACTCAAATCCTATATAAACACAAGGTTGAATGCGCCATTTCTCATTCATTGCAAACTGTGCATTTACTTCATTCAAAGCTCTCAAATGAAAAGATTTATCTCCAAAAAAAGATTGATTTCCCCAATAAGTTGAATAATTCAAGTTCCATTTTTTACCTTTCCATTCATACAAACTCCCAATTGCAGGTCTTGCCTTGGGTTCAAAAATATGTTGCCAACCATTCATCACGTAAAAAGAAAAAGTATGTTTTTCATTGAACTTATAACGCCATCTAATTCCATTGATATAATAGGGAACATATTCAGGTGCCAAACTACGTGAATACATAATATGATCTGTGCTTTTTGCACTTTCTTGTGTGTAAGGCGAACTAAAAACACCAAGTGTCAAATCTTGTTTTTTGGTCAAAACACGACTTATTTGTGCTTCGTAAATCCAACGTAAATACGCTTTTTCACTCGCATAATTCTTACTCATGTACGTTCCAAAAGCCGGTGAAAGCAAAAGGTTCCATTTTCCCATTTGAGCTTTGAAATGCAACACACCCAAATTTACTTTTAACTGATTTAACTCGCTGTTGGTAACAAATTCTGAAGCTTGTTCCTTTTTTGAATGCAATACATCTGTTGCCAAGTACGAATCGACAATCCCTTCTAATTTGACTTGCGAATGAGACAAAAAACAAACCAAAATAAAACTCAGAAATACAAAACGATTTTTCATCTACTATTTTTGAATCAACTTTCCTGTTCCGTACAAACGCGTGAACAAAACTGTTGGCGTTCCATAATACCAAATATCTCCCGTGTTGTTGATTTCCACTTTCATCGTTGAACCTTCACCATTTACCTTACAAAGTGAAGATGTTTTTGTCATGATGGCCAATTCTGAGTTAACTTGTAAATTCCTTGTATCAAAGTAACCGTCTCCATCCATATCCAGTCGTAGATTATTGAGATTTCCTTCTAAAGTAATATCACCCCAACCGTGCGGATTTTCAACATTCATTCCATTTCCTTGTACTTTTAACTTCATGGAACCTCCGCCTTCATTTAGAATTACTTTCATAAAATCAAGTTGAAAAACGCCTTCATTCGTCAAAGAGTCTGACCCCATAAAAACAATTTCTGAAAGATTAGCGCAATGAATTTTGACGGTAATATCGCTTTTTTTATAGCGGAGAAAATTGCATTTATTAAGATTGTGGATGGTTAACATGCCGTCAACAATTTCGCAGGAAATCAAGTCATTGAGATTCGAATAACCATCAATTTCTATTTCAAAAGTACTATCTTGAATAAGAACATATTTCAGGTGTTCACGCAAAGTCAATTTATCAAATGCCATTAACTGAATTGTTTTCGAGGCTTTACTTCCTGAACCTTTCCAACATTTGCGTTCACTTGCTTTTTTACACGAAAAAACGAGCAACATAAAGACTAACATTAAACCAATTCTATTTTTCATGTTGCTTGTAATTAAAGGTATAACCAAGTCCCAACTCAAAATAATCGGCTTTTGCAAAATGAGATTTCAAGGTACAACTTGCTTGCAATCCGTTTGTAAATTGGTATCTAAATCCTATTCGATGATAAACGGGCGTATCTGTTTTGTAGACATCGCGAATGTAAGCCCCCATGCCAAAAACGAAATGAAAATGGTCAAACGGAACCAAATATCCTGCATAGATTCCTAATTGAATTATACTCGCTTGCGACTTGTGCAACAAAGGTTCGTAACGCATTAGGACTTGCTTGGAAATGGCGTCTATACCTAACTCAATACCTGCTTTTTGTGAAAAGAAATAACGCGAATAAGCATATAATCCATAAACAGGATACGTCTTCCCTCCTACCGGAAACATTTGTTTTGCTGAAATTATGGCTTGTGCACCGAACAAAAACTTCTTTTGAGGTAATCCTGACTGACCTATTTCTGTAGGTTTTGTTGTTATTAAAGTTCGGGCGTAGCCTAACGAAATATAGGGCAAATTGATACCAAAATTCGGTACTTTGAAGGACGCATTACTGAAATGTGTCAAATCAAGTCCGAGCGCAATTCCATTTTTTCCAAAGCGGTAAATAGCTTTTGTTCCTACGCAAATTTGTGCATTGATGTGAGATGAAATGGCATTTTCCTTAGGATTTAATGTTCCGTCGAAAACTTTACCCGTGTAGCCAACCCCACAACCTAGCTTCCAATTCCATTCAAAATGTTTTGCTTTTACCAAAGGAAGCTCAACAAAACCATACAAACCCAAAAAGCGACCTAATAATTCATTATTCCCAACCGAACCAAAAAATAAAGTTCCGCCAATGGTTGGATAGCGATAGGCCAAATGCCATTTTTTAGCTCCTGAAGTATGAAAATAATAGCTTAATTCAACTGCTTTTGCATTGGAAACAGGCAAATGGGCCATTGTTCCGTGGTGCGCTGCTAAAAAGCCCAATTTTTGACGAACTTCAATTCCTTGTTCTCCCATTTCTTGTGCTGAAAGCCAATGAAAGGAAATCAAAAACAGTAAACAAAAAAATGCTTTCATGAATTAACAAAGTTAAACAAAGGAAGATGAGTTTAAACTTTAATTTTGCACAAATTTCAATTATGGATCCTCGATTACAAGCTTTTGAACGACTTTTAACTATCATGGACGACCTCAGGGAAAAATGCCCTTGGGACAAAAAGCAAACATTGGAGTCCTTGCGAAATTTAACCATAGAAGAAACGTATGAATTAGCCGATGCCATTACGGATAACGACTTGAATGCTATCAAAGGTGAATTGGGTGATTTGTTTCTACATCTTGTTTTCTACAGCAAAATTGGTCAGGAAAAAGGTGTATTTGACGTAGCTGATGTTTTGAATGGCATCTGTGAAAAATTAATCTATCGTCATCCACATATATATGGCGATGTGGAAGCTAACGATGAAGAAACCGTTAAAGCGAATTGGGAGAAATTAAAGCTAAAAGAAGGTAAGAAATCCGTGTTGGAGGGTGTTCCTAATTCATTACCTGCATTAGTGAAAGCCATGCGAATTCAGGAAAAAGCGAAAGGAATTGGTTTTGAATGGGACAACAAAGAAGATGTATGGAAGAAAGTTGAAGAGGAAATTGCAGAACTAAAAGTGGAGATTGACAATCAGTCAGAACACATTGAAGAAGAGTTTGGCGATGTACTATTTTCACTTGTTAACTACGCTCGATTCATCCATGTTTCACCTGAAAATGCGTTAGCAACAACCAATAAAAAATTCATAGATCGTTTTCGTTTAATGGAAAACTTCATTCTTGAAGATGGAAAAGAAATTCAAAATCTTTCGTTGGCAGAAATGGATGTGTATTGGGAAAAAGCTAAATTGGAATTACGAAAATCATGACAAATTTCGAGAAACAAATATTAGAAACCCTTATTTTATTTGGGATTGCGATTGTAATTAAATTGTTAGTACGAAAATCCGTTCGTCAGTTGTTACGCAAAATTGATTTCGAAATTAAGCAACATCAATTAACTCAACGTATAGTAAATCTGTTCTTGTCATTGTTTGTTTTGACCGCTTTAGCTGGAATTTGGAATATCGAACGCGAACAGTTATTGGTTTTCTTAACCTCAGTAATTACTGTTGTGGGAATTGGTTTCTTTGCTCAATGGTCCATTTTATCAAACATAACAGCGAGTTTGCTCTTGTTTTTTTACCACCCCATGAAAATTGGACAACGCATTCATGTTCTTGATAAAGAATACAATGTGGAAGGGGAATTGACAGATATTTCCTTTTTCTTCATGTACATTAAAAACGACGAAGGGCACTTGATAACCATTCCTACCTCTGTGGCATTACAAAAAACAATTGTCACAAAATAAAAGCTGCCTTTAAGAAACAGCTTTTATTTTATTTCTTTCTAAAGAAGATTTTTACGGGAACTCCTTCAAAGTTGAATCGCTCGCGCAATCTGTTCTCCAAAAATCGTTTGTATGAATCCGGAATATACTGTGGTAAGTTACAGAAGAAAGCAAATGCTGGAGCATGCGTCGGTAACTGTTGAACAAATTTGATGCGAATGTATTTTCCTTTCATTGCTGGAGGCGGCGTTTGATTAATCACTTCCAACATAACTTCATTTAATTCATGTGTTGGGATTTTACGCACACGATTTTCATGCACTTCCATTGCTTTTTCTAAAGCTTTATGAATACGTTGTTTCGAAATCGTAGATGTAAAAATAATAGGAACGTCATTAAATGGTGCCAACTGTGAACGCAATTGTTCTTCGAATTTGACCATTGTATTTTGATCTTTATCGACCAAATCCCATTTGTTAACTAAAACCACTACACCTTTTGAGTTTTTCTCAATCATGTAGTAAATACTCAAATCTTGCTTTTGAATTCCTTCACTCGCATCCATCATGAACAAACAAACATCTGCGTTTTCAATGGTTCGAACGGAACGTAAAACGGAATAGTATTCTATATCTTCTGTCACTTTGGCTTTCTTGCGAATTCCTGCTGTGTCAATCAATAAAAAGTCAAATCCAAATGCATTGTAACGTGTATGAATAGAATCGCGTGTCGTACCTGAAATATCCGTAACAATATTGCGTTCCTGACCTGTCAAAGCATTAACCATAGAGGATTTCCCTACATTTGGTCGACCCACAATTGCAATTCTTGGCAAGGCATCCTCTTCACGAACGGACTCATCTTCCTTGTTGAAATACTTTATCATTTCATCCAATAATTCACCTGTACCAGAACCATTGGTGGCAGATAAATCAAAAACATCACCCAATCCAAAACTGTAAAATTCAGACGACATACCGTAACGATCTGTATTATCAACTTTGTTAGCGCCAATTAATACCGGTTTTTTGCTTTTTCGAAGTAGCTGAGCTACTATTTCATCCATTTCAACAATTCCGGTCATCACGTCTACCATGAAAACAATAACTGTCGCTTCCTGAATAGCAATTTCAACTTGCTTGCGAATCTCGCCTTCAAAAATATCTTCCTTAACGGTAGCGTAACCACCTGTATCAATTACTGAAAATTGATAGCCATTCCATTCTCCCTTACCATAAATTCGATCGCGTGTAACCCCACTCACCTCTTTCACGATGGCGTCACGGGATTCCGTTAAACGATTGAAAAGCGTTGATTTTCCAACATTTGGACGACCAACAATTGCAACTATATTACTCATGATTTGTTCTCTTGTTCGGATTAATTAATATCCGTATTTTTTTAATTTAGCATCAGTTGAACGCCAGTCTTTGTCAACTTTTACATAGTTTTCAAGAAACACTTTTGTTCCGATGAATTTTTCGATTTCGATGCGCGCTGCTCTTCCGATTCTTTTCAGCATTTCACCGCCTTTTCCAATGATGATGCCTTTTTGAGAATCGCGTTCAACGATGATTAAAGCTCTCATTCTTGTAATATTTTCCTCTTCGACGTATTCTTCAATTTCTACTTGACAGCTGTAAGGAACTTCTTTATCGCAATACAAAAAGATTTTCTCACGAATAATTTCCGAAACGAAAAAGCGCATTGGACGATCCGAAATTTCTTCTTTGTCGTAATACGGTGGATTTTCAGGAATCAAGTCCAAAATTTCCTTCCATACTTGATCTACGTTGAAATTATGTAAAGCTGAAATTGGATAAATTTTTGCTTTCGGCAACTTTTCATGCCAATAAGCCACACGTTCTTCCAGTATTTTTTGATTAGAAAGGTCAATTTTATTTATCAAACACAAAACAGGAGTTTCCATTTTACTGATTTTCTCCAATGTCTCTTTGTGATTCATATCGTTCTCTTTCAAATCCGTAATGAACAACAAAACATCTGCATCTTTCAAAGATGTGTTCACATAATCCATCATTGTTTCATGCAATTTGTAGGCTGCATTTACAACTCCTGGCGTATCAGAAAAAACGATTTGGTAATCCTCATCATTTACAATTCCCAAAATTCGATGACGCGTTGTTTGAGCTTTGGATGTAACAATCGATAATTTTTCACCTACCAATTGATTCATTAACGTTGATTTTCCAACATTTGGACTCCCCACAATATTTACAAAACCTGATTTATGCGCCATTTTTAAGAATTGGGTGCAAAGGTACGATATTTAAATCATCTGTGTACAATGTAATTGGGCAATAGTGATTAGTAAGTAGGCTCTAGAGATTAGGCAATAGGATTTAGTCAATAGTTGTTAGGCAGTAGTTGTTAGGCATTAGTTAATAGTGGTAAGGCAATAGACAAAAGTTTATCAGGCATTAGAAATTAGCCACCGCCGAAGGCAGCCACGAAGTGAATCTGTAATCCGCAATCCGCCAATCTGTAATCTGTAATTTTCAATCCGCCACCGCCGAAGGCAGCAAAGCAGTGAATCCGTAATCTGTAATCCTCTATCTCATCAAAAAATCCCTAAACCACAAACCACTTTCCTTTATCGTTCTTTGTTGCGTCTTGAAGTCCACGTAAACAATTCCAAAACGCGGTCTAAATCCTTCGCTCCATTCAAAATTATCCAGTAAGGTCCAACAGAAATAACCGCCTACATTGATTCCTTCTTTCTTGGCTCGCAACACTTGTTTCAAATACCGTTGATAATAATCCACTCGTTTGAAATCCTTTACCTCATTGTTTTTCCATTCATCGGGAAACGAACAACCATTTTCCGTCACAATCACTTTTTTGACGTTAGGATAAGCAGCAAAGCGTTTCACCATGTGATATATTCCTTCCGGATAAACCTCCCAACCCATTTCTGTAATTTCCGTAACGCCTCTTTTCTTCGGACGGACTTCATAGCCTTTCATTAAGGGAACAATCGCATTCTTACGAACCACTTCCCGCGTGTAATTCTGAACACCAATAAAGTCAAAGTCAAACTTTAATTTTTCCAAATCGCCTTCCTGAATATAGCGCTTCATTTTATTCAAAAACGGTAAACTTTCAAAGGGATATCCCATTCCAACCGCCGGTTCAATAAACAAGCGATTTAACATAACGTCCCAACGTTCCATTGCTTTTTTGTCATGTTCAAGGCTTTTCCAAGCATCCACATAGGAACACGAAAAAGTCGTTCCAATTTGAGCGTCAGGAATATTTTTTCGCAGTATCCTTCCTCCTTCCGCTTGGCACATGGTGGTATGATGAACGGCAGGCAGAAAATGCTTCAAACCTCTTTTTCCGGGAGCATGATAACCAATTAAATATCCTAAAGCGGTAGAAGAAGCTGGCTCATTCAAAACCATCCAATTTTTAACTTTTGAACCAAATTCTTTACTGACTAATTCAACATATTCACTGAACCAATTGATAATTTCACGATTTTCCCAACCTCCTTTTTCTTGCAAAGTTTGTGGCAAATCCCAATGATATAAGGTTATCCAAGGTTGAATCCCATTTTCAAGACAGGTATCAATTACTTTGTGATAAAATTCAATCCCTTTTTTATTGACTTCCCCAATTCCTTTTGGCAAAACCCTACTCCACGCGATACTCAAGCGCAGGACATTCATATTCAATGACTTCAACGTGCGAATATCTTCTTCATAGTGATGGTAAAAATCACAAGAAACATCGCCCTTATCGCCGTTTTTGATTTTCCCTTTTTGGTCCACAAAATGATCCCAAATACTTTGACCTTTTCCATCTTCAAATCGCCCACCTTCAATCTGATAAGCTGCTGTTGCAACCCCCCAAAGAAAATCATTACCAAAATCAGCAGCACTGAAATCTACTTCGGATGTATCTTGTGCAAATCCCATTTTAGGTAATAGCACACTTGCAGTAGTTCCAAGTGCTAAAAAGCGTAGCAGTTCTCTTCTTTTCATAGTGAAATGTACGTGTTTTAACATTATTTATCGTTATCGAACTTGAAAAAAAAGCATTAAATCAGCCTAAATGAAATCAGAAAAATCAGTTTACGTATTGATTTGCAATTATTTAAATACAATTTTACTCAATTTCATTTCTCTTTTAAGATTCTAGGATTTTGTAGTGTGCTGTTTCTCAAAAGAAAAGATTTTCTATTTTTGGCGCAAATTAAAATTGTATGAACGTAAGAGGAATTATTGCCATATCGGGTCGTCCGGGTCTTTTTAAAGTGGTTGCACAAAGTAAAAACAGTGTTATCGTTGAGTCACTTATTGACAAAAAACGTTTTCCTGCTTATGCTTCTGAGAAAATTTCAACTTTAGAAGACATCAGTATTTTCACTTACGAAGATGATGTTAAATTGACAGATGTGTTCCAAAGTATTTTTGACAAACACAATGGTGGTGAAGGTCCGTCTCACAAAGAAAGTTTAAAGAATTTGGAAGATGCACTTGAATCTGTTTTGCCAAATTATGACCGCGAACGTGTTTATCCATCTGACGTTAAGAAAATTTTTCAATGGTATAATTTACTGTTAAATGCAGGATTATTGGTTGTTTCAGAAGAAGCAGAAGTAACTGAATCTACAGAAGAAAAGAAACCTGAAGCAAAAGAAGTTAAAATTAAAAAAGAAGATACTAAAAAAGCGGCTGTAAATGCAACGCCAAAAGCAGCAAAACCTGCAGCGGCAAAGAAAGCAACAGCAGTGAAAACGGGAGTTTCTCGCGGAAAATAAGTATCCACAAATATTTTAATGAAAGGGTGGAAAGTTATTCACCCTTTTTTTATTCAAAAACATTCAACATGAAACTAGAACGCAATAAAAGAAGATTTTTAGCTGAAGATTTAATCATTCAATCATGGGAAGACATCAAACCTTATTTTGATAACCTCATCGAGCGCAATTTGAAGAACGAAAACGATTTATCTAATTGGTTATTAGATCGCTCTGAATTGGATGCCGTTTTAGAAGAAGATTTAGCATGGAGATACATCCGCATGTCAATTGAAACAACGGACGAGGCAAAATCGGAAGCATACAAATTGTTCGTCACAAAGATTCAGCCTGAATTGGCTCCGTTGGACGATATTTTGAATAAAAAGTTAATGGACTGCCCATTTCGCTCACACTTTGAAAATGATAAAGCTTATCGTATTTACTTCCGTTCGGTGGATATACAACTGAATTTGTTTAGAGAGGAAAATATTCCATTAGAAGCGGAACTGAATGAAATGGCTCAGCAATATGGTGCCATCAGTGCGGCTCAAATGATTGAACACAATGGTGAAAAAATGACCATGCAAAAAGCTGCTCAATTGTTGAAGGAACAAGATGAATCCATCCGTAAAGAAGTCTTTGAAAAAATTGCAGAACGTCGTCGAGAAGACATTGAAAAGCTTGATGTTCTTTACACCGAACTGATTCAAAAAAGACATCAATTGGCTTTAAATGCAGGTTTCGAGAATTTCAGAGATTATAAATTCCAAGCCTTAGGTCGTTTTGATTATACGAAGGAAGATTGCTTTGCTTTTCATGCTGCTATACAAGAATTGATTGTGCCCTTAGTGAAACAAATTCAACTTAAAAAATTGGAGAAATTAGGAAAAGAGCGCTTCAAACCATGGGATGCAGAAGTTGACCCAGAAGGAAAAGCGCCTTTGAAACCTTTTCAATCTGGAAAAGAAATGTTGGATGGAACCATAGCTATTTTCGATAAAATTGATCCGTATTTTGGAAATTGTTTGCGCACAATGGACGAAATGGGACATCTTGATTTAGAATCAAAACCGGGTAAGGCACCAGGTGGTTATAACTATCCATTGTATGAAATCGGCGTACCATTTATTTTCATGAATGCTGTCGGCGCACAACGTGATTTAGTAACGATGGTTCACGAAGGCGGACATGCGGTTCATTCGTTTTTAAGTCGTGATTTAGCCTTAACAGGATTTAAAAACTTGCCTTCAGAAGTGGCTGAGTTGGCATCTATGTCAATGGAAATGTTGACCATGAATAATTGGGATGCTTTTTACACAAATGAAGACGACTTAAAAAGAGCCAAACGCGAACAATTGGAAGGGATTCTAAAAATCCTACCTTGGATTGCACAAATTGATGCGTTTCAGCATTGGGTATATGAAAATGTTAATCACACAGTGGAAGAAAGACATGCACATTGGCGCAAACTTTCAGCAGATTATGGAACCGGCTTAACCGATTGGACAGGATTTGAAGACATGGTTGAAACGACTTGGCAAAGACAGCTTCATTTGTTTGAAGTACCGTTCTATTACATTGAATATGGAATTGCACAATTAGGTGCTTTAGGTGTTTGGATGAACAGTTTACAAGATTTTCCAAAAGCAATCCACGATTACAAAGAAGCATTGAAGTTGGGATACTCACGTTCGATACCTGAAATATATAAAACTGCGAATGTAAAGTTCGATTTTTCAGCAGATTACCTTCGTGGACTGGCACAATTTATTGGAGAAACCTTACAAAATCTCTAATGTTTGTTTGAGAATTTAAAATTCTGTGTATATTTGCACCCTCAAATACGGCGAGATAGCTCAGTTGGTTAGAGCGTAGGATTCATAACCCTAAGGTCCCGAGTTCAACTCTCGGTCTCGCTACAAAAGAAAAAGGGTCGAATTAAAGTTCGATCCTTTTTTTATGGCAACTAATTTCAATTTACAATACAGAGAATTTTACCACAAAGTGAATAAAGCTTTTCACAAAGTTCACTGAGGATAATTCAATAAAATTAATCTCTTCGTTTTCTTCTTTACTTTCATAATGTATTCTTAGAGAACTCTGTGGTTAAGACCTTTTACCACAAAGTGAACAAAGTTATTTCACAAAGTTCACTCAGTAT
>CAZHPL010000054.1:13439-14761 GCA_964534495.1 uncultured Lishizhenia sp. | reverse complement strand
CAAGGGACGCATCATACCCACGAGCAGCGCCTGCTCTTCCGCCAGCCATGCCATCTGAACATCCATTTGCTGTTGTATAAGTTACAACGTAGTAAGTGTCATAAAAAGGAGTTACTGTTAATGAATCTCCAGTTCCTGTACATGGTGCACATCCAAAAATACTATCCGCGATTACTCCACTTGGATACCACATTAAAGTTCCACCTACTGGAAAACCTTCAGCATGTAAATAAGCTTCTTGATACATGTCAATTACCGTATCTTCTATTTCGTGGTAAGTAAGACCATTTAATGTGTCAGATAATGTAACATCAACAGTTGGTATTTCACCTACAGTAATAGTGTGAGTAGCGGTGTTTGAACCAAATGTATTTGAAACGGTTAAAGATACTGTGAAAGTTCCTGCAGTATTAAAACACACTGGACCAGGGTTTTGCCCATTATATACGGTTGGAGTAGCACCTGTAAATGTCCACGAGTAAGCCAACGCATTAGATGAAGAGTTGTTCGTGATTAATACACACTCGCCAGCACAAAGAATATCATCCGACACTGTGAAGTTGGCAGTTGGTGCTTGAGACCATAAAGATATATTGATGAATACGGTCAGAAACAATAAATAATGCCTCATAGATTATAGTTTATCATTTAAGTTTTTACGAAAGTAGTTAAAAAAGTTTCAATAATTTTAATTTTCAGATAGACAATTGTAATAATTCTCGCACTTGACTCATTTCTGTAACGTCGTGTACCCTATAAACGTTACATTTTTTTGTAAACAAAAGCGTGTGAAGGACTGTCGTTCCATTCAATGAATTCTCAATAGGGACATTTAAGATATTTCTAATCATAGATTTCCTGGAAATTCCTGCGAGTAATGGTTTTTCAAGTATAGATAGCATTTCAAAATGCTTGATTATATGGTAATTTTCCTCTGTTGTTTTGTCAAATCCAAATCCCGGATCTATAATTACATCATTATGTCCTAATTTTTGTAATTCATTAATTTTTTCTGAAAAAAAACGTAATAATTCACTCATTATTAATTCGTTTTCCCCACTTGGAATCGAATTTTCACCCTTCCCTGAACTATGTGTTAATATATAAGGTATTTTGTTGGTGGCAACAACTTCCAAAATCGTTGGTTCAAATTGCCCACCACTTACATCATTTATCATATCTGCACCGACCTCAATGGCTTTTTCTGCAATTCGACTTCGAAATGTATCAACAGACAAAATTGCATTTGGAAATTGAATGCGAAGTTCTTTTAATGTTTCTTCTAATCGAGTCATATCAAGATCCATTTAGCCTAGATTGCA
>CAZHPL010000054.1:8259-13429 GCA_964534495.1 uncultured Lishizhenia sp. | reverse complement strand
GTATAGCTGCATTTGGTCGTGTTGAAATGGCACCTAAATCTAAAATATCTGCTCCTTGCTCTAGCATGCTTTCCGCTGCTTGCAAACATGTTTTTAAAGTGTTTTTTCTACTTTCTGTAAAAAAGCTATCCGGTGTTAAATTGAGTATTCCCATTATCTTAGGTTGACTCAAATCATATAGTTTACCTTTTATAAGAATAAACTTACTTTGCTCTAATTGATGTATTTTTGTCATGATTTATGGAAAAAACTACTTTGCAATATACAAATGTAATCAATCTTTGTCGAGCGATTTTCGAAAATAAAACACGTGATTACGGAACTTCTTGGCGCATTTTGAGACCAAGTTCGTTGACAGATCAGTTGTTTATCAAAGCCCAACGTATTCGTACTGTCCAAGAAACGGGAGAAAATAAAGTAGGTGAAACGTTCGAAGATGCATTTATGGCCATTGTAAATTATTGTGTCATGGCTATTTATCAATCGCGTCATCAATCCGAATTAAATGAACAACTTTCATTGGACGAGGCGCTTGAAATGTACGATTCTATCACAAAAGAAGCGTATGAATTGATGGAACGAAAAAATCATGATTATGGTGAGGCTTGGCGTGACATGCGTGTTAGTTCCCTAACGGATTTGATTCTTACAAAAGTGCTTCGCATCAAGCAAATCGAGGATAATTTAGGAAAAACAACCGTAAGCGAAGGTGTGGAAGGAAATTACTTTGACATGCTTAATTATGCCGTTTTTTCATTGATCCATTTGGAAGAAACTTGTTAATCACTTGTTAAAGGAGAAATCTCGATTTTTGAAATCAATAATTTTAGTCAAAATAGTACGTTATGAAAGATAATTTAGTAGACAATATCAACAAAGAAGCTAAAAATGAGGATTGGAAAACGTATGTGGTCTGGGGGATTCGCATATTAATGGCAGGGATGTTTTTCTTGTCTGCGTATGCAAAAATCTATCCAAGTCCTTCGAGTTATGCTACCATTTCAACGTTTGAAGTGAAGCAGTTGTACACAATGGGTTTCACTGAAATGTTGGCCAAATATTTTTCACGCACATTAATAGGAATGGAGTTCGCTTTGGGAGTTTTGATGCTCTTTCCATTTAATTTGAAAAAATGGGTGTTTCCTGCAACGATTCTGATGCTTGGTATTTTTTGTATTGAATTGTCGTATGAAATCGCAACCGTTGGAAATCATGGAAATTGTGGTTGCTTCGGAGCACTTTTACCGATGACTCCTATGGCAGCTTTGACAAAAAATTTGGTTTCAATTGGACTTCTAGTATTGCTATTGACTAAATTCCACAAACAAATAAAAGAACAAAACAACTTTTTAGTATTAACCAATGTTGCTTTAGCGTGTGTTTTGGCAGTTTTTATGGCTGTTCCTTTGTTTAAAAAACCAACAGAAACGATTGATAATTCAGTTCAAGTTGAAAACACGAATAATGATGCTGATACTTCTACCAATCAAATTAGTTCGGACCCAGTAAATCCAACTACACCAACTAATCAAACTACGCAAAATACAAGTGCACAAACGAATGAAGTGAAACCAGTGAAGCCAATTGGTCCACCACAAAAGAAGTCAGGGTACGCCAAGTATTTTGCAGATGTAGATAATGGAAAACAAATCTTGTGTTTTTTCGCGCCAAGTTGTGATCACTGTAAAAACACTGCTAAAGAATTAACACAATTGAAAAAGGCAAATCCTGATTTTCCGAATATTCAAATCTTGTTCATGGATGAAGCAGCCGAAGAAATTCCTGCGTTTTTCGATTATGCTGGTGCAAAATACAATTACAAAGTATTGGATATCATCGAATTTTGGAACGTTTTGGGAAGCGGTAAAGACACGCCTGGAGTTGCTTACTTTTGGAATGGAAAGAACATAAAATTCTATTACGGAACTACAGAAACGGGCAGTCCTTCTATTTTTAATAAAAATGAACTTGAAAAATTGGTGAAGAAGGAAAGCTGGTAAGCGTAAAAACACTATTTTAGTGAATGCGAAAAAAAATACTGGCTGCCAATTGGAAAATGAATTTGCTGCACGAGGATGCAGTTCAACTTATTCAATCTTTTGAAAATAATACTTCTTTGCATCGTGAAGGAATTGAAGTAATTGTTTTTCCTTCAACGGTTTATCTAAGTGAATTATCGAGATTAACACGCTTGTCGATAGGTGCACAAAATGTTTATTTTGAAAACGCTGGAGCATTTACCGGTGAGGTTTCATTGACACAAATCAAAAGTGTGGGGGGTTCACATGTTTTAATCGGGCACAGTGAAAGACGTCAATATTTTCATGAAAGCAATGAAATTCTGAAAAAGAAAGTAGATGCTGCTTTAAAAGAAAATGTAAGCGTTATCTTTTGTTGTGGAGAAGAATTGAGTATTCGAGAAGCGGGAAATCATGTGGATTTTGTTGTCAACCAATTGAAAGAATCGTTGTTTCATTTAGCGGAAGAAGATTTCTCAAAATTGGTCATTGCTTATGAACCCATTTGGGCTATTGGAACAGGCGTAACCGCAAGCTCAGCTCAGGCAGAAGACATGCACCGTGAAATAAGAAATGCAATTGAAACAAAATATGGAGCTTCAGTCGCTGAAAATTGTTCCATTTTATACGGTGGAAGTTGTAACGAAAAAAATGCAGCTGAGTTATTTGCTTGTCCAAATGTAGATGGCGGCTTAATCGGTGGCGCATCCTTGAAAAATGAATCTTTTGGTATCATCGCAGATAATTTAAAATGAGCAAATACGTAGAATATACTTTTGAATTATCGCCGTTTGAACCTTGGAACGAGGTGTTGGTGGCTTATTTGGCGGATGTCGATTTCGAGAGTTTTCAAGAAAATGAAAACAAAGTATTGGCCTATATACAACAAGATGTATTGGTGGAGGAAAAAGTAAATCAAATTCTTAAAGAGGTTCAAAGTCAAGGTCTAAAGCTGAAATTCGAAAAAAAGGAAATCGAGGAAGAAAATTGGAATGCCGTTTGGGAATCGCAATTTGAACCAGTTTACGTCGATGATCGCTTATTAATAAAAGCACCTTTTCACGAAGTCAGTAACTTTCAAGGTATGACCGTCGTCATAGAGCCGCGAATGTCTTTTGGAACAGGGCATCACCAAACCACTTATTTGATGTGCTCAAGCATGATGAAAGAAAATTTACAGGGTAAAAAAGTGTTGGATATGGGAGCGGGAACAGGCGTTCTAGCCATTTTAGCCGAAAAATTAGGTGCTTCTGAAATTACAGCCATTGAAATTGAACCTTGGTCTGCTGAAAATTGTGCTTTTAATGCTACTAATAATGAATGTCAAAAAGTTACTTCCATTGAAGGTGGCGCTGAAAAAATCGAAGGGAAATTTGACCATATTTTGGCAAATATCAATAAAAACATACTCAAAAGTCAACTAGAAATTTATGCCAATTCACTGAATGATAACGGGTTGTTGTATATCAGTGGTTTTTTTACTTCAGATAACGATGAACTGATCGAAGCAGCAACGGCACAAAATTTGAGATTTATTGCATCAAACGAAAAAGAAGGATGGTCAATGCTTTCCTTTCAAAAATAATCAACTATGAAAAACCTGCTATTCACTACCTTATTGACTGTTTTAGGAATAATTCCAATTTTTAGTCAACAGCAATTCACCAAGGAAAAAGAAAAATTTGTCAAAGAATGGCAGCGATTGGTTTCTGATCCTGATGCGCATGACTTTTGTAAAGATGAACTTCCTGATTTAGTCGTGAAATCAAAAAAACTAACAGATGGTCAATTTGGTAAAATTGTCGATAATTGTAATTCTCTACTAGGAAAACAAGTTCCACTTTTTCCGGAAGTATACAAGTACATGGTCAGTGCCGTTTGTCAAGTTGATAATGATTTTCCTTCCGTTTTTTGTAATGAATGGTACACCATATTAACAGGCTATCAAGGAAAGGACGAAGATAAATTCATTAAGTTTTTGGATTTTTCGTATGATTTATTTCGCTACAAAGCCTTGTACAAACAAGACGATTATCGTTGGTCTTTTGACAAAGGTAGCATGACTTGGATTACAGACAAAAAGTTATCTATTGAATGTAAGGACGGAAATTTTGTGTGTCGCGTATTTGCTGGTAAACGAACGATTACGGACAGTGTGACCATTTTAAGAACGAGTGGTGTTTTTGATGTGTTTGGAAATAAATGGGAGGGAAGAAATGGAACGATAACTTGGGAAAAAGTAAAGTTTGACAAAGACAAAACATTTGCTCGTATTAAAAGTGCATATCGTTGTGATTTGAAATCTGCAATGGTGCGCGTGGATACAGTTGAATTGACAACGCCTTATTTCAAAAATCCAATTTTAGGAAAGTTAATGGATAAGACCATTCTAGAAATGAATGAAGGTGAAAGTTCGCCTCAATTTAACTCCTTTGAAAAACGTTTGAAAATCCCAAATTTGAGAGAAAATTTGGATTATGACGGTGGTTTTACGTTGGAAGGTGCAGATTTTATTGGAAAAGGAACTCCTGAAAAACCTGCTAAAATCATCATCAAACGCAATGACAAACGTCTTTTTGAAATTGCGTCAGTGGATTTTGAAATGGATCCAACGAAAATTTTAGCTCGAAAAGCTTCTTCGAAAATGTTCTACAGTAATGGAGATTCTTTGTACATCAAAGAAGCATTTATTTATTTGGATGAAGGTAAAAAGGAATTGAGTATTACTGCTGGCAAAAAAGGGTATGACTTTATTCCTTTTGAAGACAGCTATTTTAAAGTGTTTGTAAAAGCGCCTGTTTTGGTTTGGAAAGTAAACACACCGAATTTATATTACACTTTTGAAATAGGAACTTCGCAAGAGCAAAAAGTCGCTGAAGTCATTTCTTTTGATTTCTTCGATCAGCCAGAATACCAGAAATTTAAAGGAATTGGAGCAACGCATCCATTCAGTTTAATCGCAAAAAAATGTGAGGACACTAAGAAATTTGATTTATCTGAAGGTGATATTGCCAATTTGATGAATAAAACTATTCAGCAAGCAAAACCAGAGTTAGTAGATATGGAAGCCGCTGGTTTTTTAACTAAAAATACAGTTACAAATCTTATCCATGTTGAAAATAAATTGTTGAACTATGCAAAAGCTGGATCTG
>CAZHPL010000054.1:0-8249 GCA_964534495.1 uncultured Lishizhenia sp. | reverse complement strand
CAATGAAATTAGGATATTCACCTCAAGAAATTGCGCAAGATGCTTATCTTCGTGATTTGGATAATATGTACAAACAAGCAACTGCAAGACGTCAACGAATTATTGCATTTACTTACATCGACATTGATAAAAACTCAATGCGCTTAAATGAAGTGGATGAAGTGAATCTATCACCTATTCAAAATGCAGTTGTTTTCCCGGATTCAAGTAATCTATTTATGGAGAAAAACAGAAAATTGCGCTTTACAGGTTGGTTTGTCGCTGGTAAATTTGAGGTACATTCCAATTTGGCTTCATTTGATTATGATGAGTTCAAAGTAAACGTACCTACTTCAGATCAAGCCTTTTTCCGTGTTAAACCTTTACGTAAAGAAGATGGAAACGATAATATTCCAATGGTGAGTTCGCTTAGCTTTTTCAATGGGGAAATATTAATTGATACGAAAGAAACTAAAAACGGAAAAAGCACAAAGAATGCAGATTATCCTATTTTGAAATCAATGGGAGATACGAGGGTTTTTTATAGTGACAAAAGCATAGTAAATGGTGCTTATGATAGCACGCGTTTTTATTATGCTGTGAAACCCTTCACAATGGACAGTTTGGACAACTTTGCTGAACGTACTTTGCTATTAACAGGTGAATTGAATTCAGGAGGCATCTTTCCAAAAATCACGGAAAACCTTAAAATCATGAACGATTATTCGTTTGGTTTTTCAACTGTTGCACCAGCTGGTGGTTATAGTTTTTATGGAACCGATACGAAGTACGAAAACAAAATTGTGTTGTCTAACAATGGTTTACAAGGTTCAGGAACCATTAATTTCTTGAACTCAACTTCTGTTTCTAATAAATTGACTTTCCTTCCAGATTCTACAATTGGTTTAGCTAAGTTTATTAATAATGAAGTAAAAACCGGAGTTACTTATCCAAGTGTGACATCAGATCAAGCCTACATTAGCTACCAGCCTAAAAAACAGCAAATGAAAGCTTCTTCTTTCCGCGAAATTCCTTTGGTGATGTTTAACGGGGAAACGAAAATGCAAGGTTCAGTTATCTTCGATAAAACGGGAATGATTGGAAATGGAACCTTGACCTTTAAGGAAGCCATCATGAAATCACAACTGTATAAGTTTACGCACGATGATATTTTCTCGGATAATTGTTCGTTTAGTTTGATGAATCGTTACAGTAAATTCGGTGAAGACCCATTGGCAATACAATCGGAAGGTTTGAATGGACATGTTTCCTTTAAGGATAGAAAAGGTATTTTCAATTCAAACGGTACAAAAGTCATCAAGTTTCCAGCCAATAATTATTACTGCCAAATGGATAAATTCATTTGGATGATGGATGGTGAATCCATTGACTTCGAGAAAAATAAAGGTGGCGAAACTACTTTCGAAGCGGGTGTAGGAGTGGTTAATGATAATTTCTTCTGTATTGATGAAAAACAAGACTCTTTGCGCTTTAAATCTTTAGGTGCTAAATATGATTTGAAGCAACAAACGATTTTCTGTTCTAAAGTGGAATTTGTACAATCAGGTGATGCGCGCATTTACCCCGATAGTATGAAAGTAAACATTCGTAAAGGTGGAATTATGGATCCACTTACAAATGCAACAATAGTAGCGAATTACATATCTAAATTCCACAAATTCGTCAATGCAAATGTTCAAATTCGTTCGCGAAAAGTTTTTGATGGGACGGCGAAATATTCGTATTATGACCGTGATAGTACGTTGACATTGGTTCCAATGACAGCCATTAAGTCAAATGGAAAAGCAACTGCAGCAATTGGTGATATCAAGGAAGCAGACAAATTTAAGTTGAGTAAAGAGTTTGATTATTTCGGAAAAATAAGTGTGGTTTCTTACGTGCCTGAAATTATTTTAGAAGGACAAACGCGCATCAATCACTCTTGTAAATACGAAAAATCTTGGATGAGTTTTAAAGATTCAATTTTGGCAAAAAACATTCAGATTCCAATTGCTGAGGCTCCAGTTAATGCAGCGGGACAACGTTTAGCAAATGGTTTCTTGTGGCGTGATTCTGAGAAATCGGATAGTTTACGTATTTACCCATCTTTCTTAAGTAAAATTGAAGGTGAATTAGACTTACCGCTTTATAATTCATTTGGCTATATCCAATACAACAAAGACGCAAACGAATATCAAATGGGTAGTAAAAAACGTTTGAACAAAGAAGATTCCTTATCCAATTTGTTGACGCTTCATTTGAAAACGTGTTTGGTGACTGGGTATGGTGATATGACCTTAGGTTTGAATCTAGGAGAACTAAAAGCGCAACTTTACGGTAAAATTGAATACAATCAAAATGATGGAAAAACGTCTATTGTTGCGAATGCTAAAGTAGATATGCAAGTGGACAAAAATGTCATTGAAGGCTTAGCAAACAAACTTAAAATTGTTGAAGAATTCCCTGAATTGGACATCAATAATTCAGGTTTAGACTTGAAAAATACACTTGCTCATTGGGGAGGTCACAACAAAATGGAAGATGTGTTCAAAGATTTTGACGAAGAAAAATTGCGCAAAATGCCTTCCACTTTAGAAAACACGATGATTCTGACAGGTATCAAATTAGAATCGTATGGAAACATGAAAGGCGGTGCTCCAGGTAAAAAAGTTGATAAAGGCTTGATAAGTCGTGAGTCACGAATTGGAGTGTTGAGTATGAATGGAATTGCGGTACTAAAAGAGGTTGACTTCCAAATGTTCTGTAATCAAACACAATCTAAAGAATCTGGTCAAGGTTTTTATTGGCATATTAAATTGCCGAACGATCGTTATTATTTCATTAATTACGCAATGGATAAGAAAGACGGAACTTTATTATTCTTCTCGAATGATGCGACTTTCAACAAAACAATTACTGACATCAAAGCGGATAAACGCAAGTTGAAAAACTTCACGTATGATGTTGGTGAAGAATCACTTGGAAAGAATTTAATGTCTAAATTTAACGGGTACTTCTTGTACAGATAAGTTATGTTATTGGCAATAAATGTTTTACTTGCATACGTAATCGGGTCTATTCCAACAGCAGTTTGGGTTGGGAAATATGTGCATGGAATTGACATTCGTGAACACGGAAGTAAAAATGCAGGCGCGACGAATACATTCCGAGTTTTTGGAAAAAAGCTAGGTTGGTTTGTATTGTTGATTGACGTTACAAAAGGTGTTATAGCAGCTACATTGCCTTTTTGGATGCAAGCCTATTTCACAGGTTATGACAACGAAATGTTGATCCTGCAATTAAGTGCCGCTTTTGCAGCTGTTTTGGGACATGTTTTTCCTCTTTTTGCTGGATTTAGAGGAGGGAAAGGTGTAGCCACCTCGCTTGGAATTGTTATCGGTATAAACCCCATTGCAGCATCAATTTGCTTGTTGATTTTCCTAATTGTTTTTGTGTCCTCTCGTTATGTTTCTTTAGGAGCAATGACGGCAGCTGCGGCTTTTCCAATGGTTAATTTTTTTCTTTTGAAAAATCATAATCACATCATGCTAGGCTTTACTTTGATTCTAGCTTTTTTGGTTATTGCAGCACATAAAAAGAACATTTCCAGACTCTTGAAAGGCGAGGAAAATAAAATGAACCTTTTCAAGAAATAAGCGTAATAGAATAAGTTTAAGAAAAGACTTCTATCGTGCGTTTGAATTCATTTTTTCGGGGAATTGTTGGATTGCTTTTTGCTTTCCACTCGTTCGCGTCCCATTCGCAGGTGGATTTGAATCAAAAAAAGAAAGCGGATGCTGCCTTGGAAAAGAAGGATTTCTCAACGGCGTTAATTGATTTCAGACAACTCTTAGCTCAAAATCCAAAGAACGCCGAGTTAAACTTGAAATATGCGATTTGTGTTTTTCATACGGACGACATTAAGAAAGCAACTAAGTATTTTGACTATGCCTTAAAACAAGGAAACTCCTCAGCTGAAGCTTATTTTTACCGCGGAAGGATTTATCAACATGAATATAACTTTCCAAAAGCAATTGAGTTTTTTGAGAAATACAAAACACTTCGAGATAAAAAACAGGAAGATTTAGATGCGGATACGTACATCCGTTATTGCAAAAATGCTCAGCAACTTATTTCGCAACCAGGTTCGTTAAAGATTTACGCACGTTCATTATCGCAGGGAACAGATTTTTTTAACCGTTACACTTTCACCAACAAGAAATACAATTTCTATGAAGTAGACGATGCTTTCCTAAAGGATAACGAGAAAAAGAAATTCAAGCCGACCTATATTTTTATTCGTGGTATGAAATACCGAATTTTCGCTAGTTACAGCAGTGAATCAACAGGCGGAAAGGATTTGTTCATGCAGAAAAAAGATGCGGCTAACGAATGGGGAAAACCAATCAAGCTCTGCAAAGAAATCAATACGATTTACGACGAAGATTTCCCTTATTTCGATGAAGAAGAAGGTGTTTTGTATTTTTCTTCGAAAGGACTCAATTCAATGGGCGGGTATGATATTTTCAAGACAACGTTTAATTTGGAAAGTAATACCTGTACAACACCTGAAAACTTAAATTTCCCGTATTGCTCGCCAGATGATGACTTCTTTTTTATTCCAGACCCAGGCACCAATTTTGCTTTTTTTGCTACCAATAGAAATGGAAATGCGGCAAAAGTAGAAGTGTTTAAAGTTGAAAAAGTAGCGAAAAAAGTCGAACTTATATTTATTGCAGGTCAGTTTCAGGATAAAATAGAGCCGCAAAATAAGGCGATGGAAGTGACGGTGAAAAATCTGCAAAGTAATGAGGTTTTTGGCCCCGTTTATAGCTCTGAGAATGGAAATTACTTGATTGGTATTCCTAGCGCTGGACGTTATGAGTTTACGGTAAAAGTGGAAGGCACGCTGAAAACATTTACGGAACAAGTAGAAATTCCTGCTCCAATGAAATTTAAGCATTTACAGCAGTTGATGATTTATGAAATGCAAAATTCAAAAGAGGAATTGAGCATTGTTACAAGTGAAGGGGAGGAACAATTAACGCAGGAATTGGCGATTCAACAATTAAGTCAAATTGGACATTTAGATGTCAATGCGGAGTCGCTTGTTGCACGTGTGGAAACAAACACGTCTGAAGAAAATATCACGCAACATCAACCAAAAGCATCTACTAAAGAAAAAGTGGCTGCGCAACTAGAAACGATGTTGAATAAAGAAATCGACTTGGAAGATGATTTGAAGTTGCAAGCTGCGGTTAATGAAAAGATTCTTTCCAATGAGCAAAAAATAAGTGCTTTAAGGAAACAAATTGATGACTTGAAAAGTGAAACCACTAAAAATGATGTGGTACTAAATCAAATACGTCAAAAAGAAATTGAATTGCAAAAAGTGATTCGAGAAACCATTGTACTTGAAACATTGCAATTGAAAACCGCTCAGGTTCAAAAGTCTAAAGATGACCTTGAATTTGTAAATCAATACAATAAAGGTTTGTCTGAAATGCAGTACAAGGACAACGAAGAAGATATAGTTGAGTTTTTAGAAAGTAATGCTTCTAGAACAACTGAAATTTCTACCCAAACATATTTTTCACCCGAACAGAAATTTATTAACGAAGAAAAGAAGATTTCTGATAGAAAGATTGAATTGAGTGAAAACTTGAAAGTAAGTAAACAGGAAATTTCAAAATTGACTTCTGAACTTGAAAGCTTGGAAAAATCCAAAGCAGATCAAAACAAAAAAGAGCGCGAAGCTACAGATTCAAAAATTTCGCAAATAAAAAGGAGTTTAGGACTTTTGAAGGAACAACGTGAAAGCGATAGTACTCAAATGAATGAAATTCAATTGTATGAACAGGCTTTCAATGAAAGTAAACCACTTATAGCTCAATTGAATCAGCGTGTTGATGAAATCCCTGTAGAAGCAATTGCTGACTTGGAAACGGTTATTGCAGATAAAATGGATCTTAATGCACTTTTAGCATTATCGAATGAAGTAAAAAATGAACTAAACGGACAAGCTCAAACAGTTCAAGAACCAACAAAACCTGTAGACAAAACTTCCACTTTAGCCACAGACATTGCAAAAATAAATCAAGATACGGAGTCAAAAAACGCGAGTCATCAACAGATTGCAGATAAGAAACAGCAACTTGAAAAATTGTTAGCGGAGGAAAATACGCGTTTAACGAAATTGGAGAATTTGCGTTCTGCTCAAAATTCAGATACCGAAAAAGAACAATTAGTTGAGGCAATTCAATTGAGCGAAAGCAGAAAAAGAGATTTGAACGAACAACTTTCTTCGCTTTCACAGCCCGTTAAAACTTCTACCTTAGCCGCTGACATTGCAAAAATCAACCAAGAAATAGACACCAAAATTGTTGCGCATCAACAGATTACAGATAAGAAACAGCAGCTTGAAAAATTGTTAGCGGAGGAAAATACACGTTTGACGAAATTGGAGAATTTGCGTTCTGCTCAACTTACAGATACTGAAAAAGAACAATTAGAGGAGGCGATTCAATTAAGTGAGAGTAGAAAGCGTGCATTAGCAGAGCAGTTAAATGCGATGAAACCAACTAATACAGTTACAAAAGCTTCGGATTTAGCTGCTAAAATTGAGAAAATTCACAAAGAATCGACGGATAAGATTATGATTTACAATCAGATTCCGGATGATTTTACCCGAACTAAAAATCTATTGTCTCAGGAAGAAGTTAGACTTTCTAAGTTCAAGAATTTAGAATCTTCAGCGAAAGAAGATAGTGATAAACAGTTGATAGCCAAAGAAATTGTAGCAAGTGAAAATAGAAAAAAAGAACTTGAAGATCGTTTGAAATCGATGACCGCTATTGCCTCTGATTCTGAAATGGATGCGCTTCGAGCAAAAGTTCAAAAGATTAATGATGAAACGCAACGAAAATTGGATGCTCATGCAGTTAAAACGGATGAAAAAAGCAAATTGAGCAGTTTCATAGATGAAGAGAATCAACGTATTTCGAAACTGTCAAAACTTGAATCTGTTGAGCATTCTCAAGATCAAAAAGATTTATTGGAAACAGAAATCGCTGAAGCAAAATCGCGTAAACTAAAATGGCAGAATCAATTAGATGCTTTGAATTCAACTGTTGAAGTGCAACCAACAATTGTGCAGCGAAGTAGAGATAATATTTCAGGTGAATTGGAAGTTGAACAAAACGAAAGAAATATTGCTGAAAAACAAGCGTATACTGCTTCGCAAGAACAAATGGAGAACCGTATTCAAGTCAATAAGTCGTATGAAAACACCTTGAAATCAGCCATCGAAACGACGAAAGATCCAAAGGAAAAGCTACGTTTACAAAAAGAGTTATTGGATTTACAAGCGGAGCAGAAAACCTTGAAGGAAAATGCGTTCTTGACGGAGAAAAAGGCAGTTGTTGCACAAACGTATCCTTCATTGAATTTAGAAAGCCAACAAGATATCCAAGCGCATGTAAGTAGTCTAACATTGCAGGAAAATCAGTTGAAAACTAAATTAGCATCTGTCAAAAGTGAAGAGGAAAAGAAGCAGTTAAATAGAAGTTTAACGAGTGTCCAAGCAGAAAAAGATAGTTGGGTAAAACGCCTTGAAAATGCGAATGCGACACCAAAACCTGAGCTTAAACGAAACTTTGAGCCTCAAACAGATACTGCTGAAATTGCTAGAATGGAATTTAGTAATGAATTTTCAACTTACTTATCCGAACGCAACAAACAAGTGGAAGCGTACGGAAAAATAGACAGTTTGGAGCAATTGATTCAACAAGAAAAAATTAAGTTGAGTGCTGACATGACAAACGATATCCAAACAGAGATTTCGCAGAGCCAACGTAATTACTTGACAAAAATGCAAGCACTAAGAGATGAGCAAATCAAAGCTGAAACGGATTATTGGGTGCATACGCAAAATGTAGAGAATGTTGCGAATGCTGCTAAATATGAATGGATGCTTGCCAATAACAAGACCCCAAAACGCAAAGTTGAAGTCCAAAGTTCAGCATCAAATTCTGCTATAACTGAAACTGCATTTACTGTTCTACCAGCAAATACGTTTCTTCCAAATCCTGTCTTTCCAATCGATATTCAAGGTCCAGGTGGTTTGATTTATCGGGTGCAAGTCGGAGCGTTCAGAAAACAAGTTCCTGCTGAGTTCTTTAGGGAATTTACACCTGTTACTGGCGAACGATTGACAAATGGTTTGACGTGTTACATGGCTGGTTATTTTAATCACTTAGATAAAGATTTTG
>CAZHPL010000053.1:0-14874 GCA_964534495.1 uncultured Lishizhenia sp. | reverse complement strand
ACGTGCCTGTTCAGGGCGTAGAATACCACTGCCTGCATCACCCGAAGGATTTACGGCGTTAGGTCCAGTTGTTAGACCGTATTCAGCTGTAGGGATGTTGCCTAGTGTGTTAAGGCCTGGATCTGTTACTCCACCAACGCCACCAGATGCAAACGCACCCTGACCTTGGAAAGTACCAGGAGCAGTACCTCCTAGTTCACCAGACTCACCTGGCTGATTCTTAATAATCTCTTCCGACATATTGTCACCTCCTAAGTGATTTTTGTCTTATCTAAATAAGTCGGCAGTTTTGAGGAAACGTCCGCCCCATAGGGATTTTTCAACCTTTTCTGGTTGAACCTGTACGATCTCGCCTAGATCGCCAGACTTGCGAAAAGCAGTGTCTGCCTCTACGGCATCTACTCGCTTTCCAAAATTATCAAATTCTACTTGTGCTTGATTAAGCTCTCCCTTTACAGAAGATAGCTCGCTTTTTACAAGACCAAGAGATTTGTTTAGTTCTGAAACTTGCTCGTGTAGAGACTTAACAGTTTCAGCTAGATCGCTAAAGGCTGATGTAAGAGTGTCCTTGATATCAGTCACTGCACTTGCAATAACATCGTCAGACTTTGATACCTCTCCATCTTCAGTAGATTCAGATTTCTTATAGTCCTTGCCCTTTTTAGCGTGGTCCATCATATCTTCGTCTTCCTCATCTCCAGGCATAGACTTTACTTCTTCTGTACCTTCCTCAACTGATTTTTCTTCAGTTACTGGAGAATCGGACTTTTCTACTTCAGCCGTGGCTTCGGCATCTGCCTCTGGAGCGACCTGTGTTTCTGCAACTACATCATCGTTCTTTTCAACGACGTTTTCAGTTGTTTCATTCATAGGATCTTCCTCCTTTGTCATCTTAGAAGTATTAATGCCTTTAGCACTATCAACTAAGAACTTTATCATTTCTGATTTTTCGCTGTCATCTTTTTCAACGAAACCTATATTTTTCATCAGTGTTCCATCAATGGGGCTTGATTCTGATTCTGATGATGATACTTTTACGATGCCGTTTTCTTTATCCCAGAAAACATTCTCAAACTCAACGTCCAGGTTTTCTCCTTTAATCATGTCTACACCATCTACCTTTTCAACAGATAGAATATTTGCAAACTGATTTGCTGGATTGTCTACAAGCGAAAGCTCTACTAGATCATATTCTTTAATAATACGGATTGACTTATCCATCTTTTCATCGTAAGCCTCATCCCACTTGTTCATCTTACCGCCAATGGAAAAACCAGAAAGGGTGCCATCCAGAACTTTTTCCCAAGTGTTCTGAGCACCCTTTGAAATATATGCGGAAACAAATACGCCAGAATAAAACTTTTTGCTTTCTGGATCAAAGTACCTGTCTTCTTTAAAGTTCACCATCTTGCCAACAGAAATAGGCTGGTGCATTTCACGAATATTGCCACGGAATTTGGCAAAGGCTTTTAGAGAAGCCTCAGTAGTAACAATATCTGCCTGCTTGTCTACGTTGTCAAGTGTGGCAAAACCAGAAACGATTCTACGCTCCTGGTCAACCTTGCTGAAAGGCATAGAGAGACGAACATTCTCTCCATCCATATCCCAATGTGCTTTTGATATACTCATGGTATTCTAATTATATCTCTCTTTTTATCAAATTGTTATATTTATAGCAACAAACCATTATATCAGTTTTTACTCCGAAGAAGCACCTTCTCCTTGAGCATTCCTTCCTGATATAGTTGCTTGGCCATCTGACTGGTTATTAGCACGTTCTGCGTCTCTTTGCCTATTTCCTGCCAGATTTGCCCTAGAGTCTGTTGCCTGCCTTGGAGACATTACAAATGGGGTGTCTCCGTCTGGTCTTTGTGGCAAACCAAGAACTTCTCTAGCCTCATTTGGGACCATAATCTGAGTCTTTACATAACGCTCTAGAATCTGAGACTGAGCAATCTCATCAGTCAAAGTTAGCTCGTTAAACTTAAGCTCTAAAATATCTGTCTTTTCCTTAACAATTCTATTTACAAGCTTTTCAATAGTTCTTTGTAGAGGTCTAGCAACCTGCTCCTTAAATGTCCTATCCTGAGAAAGTGAGGCTGCAATGTTAGACGCATCTGAGCCTCCAATCTTGGATAATGGAACTTGATGAGCAATTAGGATATCATCACGGTTTCGTAGTCTGTAATCGTTAAATGAGGCCTCCTGAACGTTATTCTCCACAGGCTTCATCTCAAACTCTACCTTGTTTTGCTCAGTATCTCCTGGCAGTGGAATATAGAGAGTTCTGTGGCTCTGCCCCTTTAGATTTGTCTGCATAAATCTAAATAGTTTGTCTTCTGCCTCACTAGACAGCTTTGCACCCTTAAGAGTAAAGATGTATCTTGGAACAGCCTTATTGCTAAAATAATCAATATTGTATTGTGAAGCAAGCTGATCTCCGTGTAGAGAAGATACTGCAGACATAATATCTGGAATACCATAGTAAGTGTTTAGTGGAGAATATTGCTTGAAGTGAATAATTTCGTTGGGACGTGGGTCACCAGTAATTGGGTTTACATTGTTTGCCCCAAAGTTACGGAAGTAAACAACCTTGTGCCCAATAACCTGAACAAAGCCATCCTTTAATCTGCGAACACGAATAGTTGTTGCTGGAATGTGGCCAATGTAACCAATTTCCCCACGAGTTGTTCTACCAATTTCCAAATACCCATTTCCAGTTGATTCGTAATCAGTCAAAACCTTCATCATCAGATTTGTAAAAGACTCTTCGTCATTAAGGTTTTCTAGCCAGTCACGCATTTCAATCTTCATACGCTCAATACGTCTACGTGCCTTTTCCCTGGCAGAATCATTATCGTTAGCCTCAAGTGCCATCATAGTTCTGTCAGAAACATGGAAATCATACCCAAGACCTACCGTATTTTCCACCTTAGCATCAATGGCTGCGTGGTTAGCAAATGATGTATCATAAAAGTTTGCCAGCTCATAAAGGTTCCATGGTGGAGTGATAACATCAAACATGCCATATCCATTACGATATACGCTTCCTGGATTAATTTCTTTTGACTTTGCACCCTCAATACCAGAATTAATAGCTAGAGCACTGTCAAGATAACCAAGACTTGAAGTATTTACATCTTTTGGAACCTGAATATCATAGGCTTTTGACATTCTGTCTGCTCTACGCTTAAAGTTTTTATCTAGACCAGCCAAACCTTTTAGATCATCCCAAGATTTGTCAAATGGGTCTTGTGCTTTAAAAATATCAGTACTTTGTTCTGTTTCTGGGAGACCAAGGTCTCTGATGTAGTATTCTTCTGACATTACCCCTCGTCTCCATACATTTGAAGTGTTTTCTTAGCAGCAGCTACTGCACCTAAATCGTTAAGATTAGGGATTAGTCCCTGTTGCATTCTGTCTAATTGTTCTGAGTATTCTTCGTCTGTGACACGACCCATACCCGCAAAAAATACTGGCTTTCCGTTAGGTTCACCATAATGTGCTGCAGCTTGGCGTAATTTGTGCAGCTGAATTTCGTCACCCCTATGGGACGGAATGTTTAGGATGTTTCCCTGACCATCCGTAAACCACTTACCGTTTTCTCTCTGCCAAACATAGATCCCCCAATCATAGTTTTTATCCAAAACTGTGATCTTAGACTTACCAATTTGATTGGGATTTTGCTTTTTCATAACCACAAGTATACCATATTATACCGCTTGGTATACCTGAGAACGCCATAAAACATTTTCAGCAACTGTATAAGAGTAATCCCCAAACACAGTCTCTATTTCATCATCAATAATTATTTTATTTGTTCCAGTATATATCTTGTAGATATCGGACGGGTCAACCCCGTAATAGCTAGTTTTAGAAATATAAAGAACTCCATCCCAAAGATATGATGGGTTCCAGAATCCCCAGTCAAGCTCTAGCGGTCCCAAAAGCTTAACCTTAAACCATGGCCTTTCTACAGTGTTCAAAACTTCTTGTAGGTTAGTTGACTTATAATAAGAAACGCTGTTAAAAGTTAATGGAGCAGTTAGTCTTAATGCTCCAGCATACCCACTAAACTCTTGAGTATTGGCAAATCTAACCCCAAGCATGGCCCATTCTTTTACGGTAATAACTGGATCTTTGACTATATTGCCATTTAAATAAAATGCTAGTCCATTTTCAAGTTCTCCCCTGGAATTTATCGCATAAATTTTAGCACGTTGTCCAGATGGATGGTTTGCAACAGCAAAAACTTTAATGTAGGAGTTTTTACTTTGAATCTCAAATAATTGCATAGGAGCATATGGGAAAAAGTCTTGATCAAACCGTAAGGCCATCTGCATTGCTATAACCTTAAAATTACTAGACTGTGTTTGATTAACTGGAATAGATATTCCTCTATTTATAAGTGGATCATAGGTTCCTCTAATTGTAATTCCAGTATTTCTAGTTAAATATAAGTATGGAGTACTTCCTTTATAGATGGAGAATGGGTTTTTGTTTTTATAGCTAAAATAGAAACCATCTTTTCTATATGGATAAATATCATTTCCAAATCTAGTTCCAATTGGGGTTGGAGAAGTGTCAGATAAAGAAATTGATGCATATTCCAATGACTTAATCAATACTGGATTATCTACTATTGTATTTGATAGCATTTCAATATGAGTTACAATAGCTAAATTATTAAATGATATAGATGCTGGTGGGTAAATAATCATATTATTTACCACTTCGTATTTTGTATTAATCCAGTTTGTTCCAGGTACCACAATTCCATTCTTAGGGGCTAGCTCTGTTGTAGTAAATGCAGATAGTGGCTTATTTGCACCTTCTTCAAGAAGTTGAAAAGTAATATATGTTTTAACAGTTGAGGACGATGTGTCATATTTATAAGAATTTATAGCCTTGTTTTTAAGATCTTCGTAATTTTCATATCCAGTAAATAGCTGATTATCCAATGATTCGTATGTTCTTTGTATTGGGTTTGAGTATTCTTCTTGAAGCTCTGCATAGGTCCATTGACTGTTTTCAGTTTCTTGTAAAAATACAGAAGGTGCGGGATAATTTATATTAAACTGTAGGAAATCTAGGTCTAGCTTGGCATCTCCACGAGAATCCAAGCTTTCTTTGGCAAATACTGATAATGGAACATAGTCTTGCCAAGATGAATCAGCTCCAATTAAAAGCTTAAACCCAGACAAACTTTCCCCAACAGTTACTGTATAGCTTGCTATATGATCATTTAATATTGACTGTACATACTGCCCCAAAGTTCCACCATCGTATAAAAATTCAAAAGCAGCACTATTTGTTACATCAATACCGCCATCAGCAACATTGTAATGTGGTAATGAACCGTCAATAAAAGTATCTGAGAATGTGAGGCCGTCAAAAGAAAATGCTGACTCAATTTTTTTCAGGTTTTTTGCTGAACTAAATCCAAATGAATAAATATTTCCAGTAAATGTTTGCTCAAAGTTTTTATTAGATCCTACATATATAGATGGCGAAGAAACTCTTCCGAAAAATTGAGCAGCCTTACCTCCATAATAATCTGAAAACTTTCTAATATCAATTCCTATCGTATTCTTTTCTCCAACATTTCCTAAATATTCTCTTGGCTTAAAAACAAGTGTGGTAGATATTCCATTTTCAACTAGCACATAACTAACTCCACTACGATCTAGACGAATTTCAAAAATACTGTTTGATCTTCTATCCTCTATTGAAATAATTGTTTGTGGTGAGGCTCCTATTTCTGGAATTTGCATTTCTTTATAAGTAATATAAAATGCCTTAATATCCTCATTAACCAAAGAAAAGTTTTCTAAAAATAAATGGCCATCTGTTGAATTCCAAGAGCTATTTGGTCTCAGCTTAATAAAAGGCTCTAGCTCATTTTGAACAGATTCTAGATCAGCAATCCAATCATTGCTAGGCTTATTTTTAAATCTTGCTTCTGGCAATGAATACGATGGAAAAGATATTGCATTTCCATCTATTAACAAGTTGTCGTATGCACCCTGCATCCATTTTCCAATGTTTGGATAAGTATAGTTTTTTGCATACTTGGAAAATGGATAGTCAATAAAAATTGAGCTGCCACTATATGCATTATTTATATTTTCTGGAAACTCTACGCCCTGGCCATAGACAAATCTTCTTTTGGCAACCTGAATTGGTACCTTGTATCCATAAATAGCAACGCCATCAATTTCAAGTGGGCTTGTATCTTCATATGCCCAAAATCCTAGCCAATCATTATCTAATGTTGTTTGACCAATAGTGGTGTTCTTTTCTGGAAATGAAATATTTTCAACATTTATAAACTGTTCCCCAACCTGCTCTCCATTTATTAATAGGCTTATTGCATCTAAGGAATATCTAATCTGTATTAGCATTGGTCTGTACCATTCTCCAACAAAATGCCTAATTATGTAATCATTTATTTTAAGAGAAAGTGTAGATCCTTTTACATATAATCCATCTGTGCCACGAATATTTCCAAAAATTCTTTTTTCTTCTATTGAGTCAACATTTACTCTTAACCAAAACTCAAATGTATAATCTTTGTGCTTTCCAGATTCATTTAAAAACCCTTGTCCTGGAATCAATACTGATGGAACTATACCGCCACTGTTTCTAACTATTGTGCTGTTTTTTGCACCAAAAACCATAGGTATTCCAGAATTTTTAGCAGCAAGTGCATTTTTCCTTAACAAATAATATCCATTTAAGTCCTGCAATCCATAAGCCTTTGCTTCAATTGCTTTAATGTTGGCTGCATTAAAAATATTAGTTGGAATGTTTATTGGAATAATTCCAAGAGAAGATGCGTTAAATTCTTCAGACCACTGTCCAAAAGTTACACCATTAACTAAAAAATTATAATTTTCTAACACATCTCCATTAAAAAAGATAGCTCTAATTACAATTCTTGCCTGAACATTTTGCGATGGTGGATCAAATGTTTCTGATATAAATATCCACTGATCAGTAGCTGATGTTAAAAATAATTTTGTATTTTCTACAAGATCGCCACTAAAAGAATCAAAATATCGATATCCTATCTCAAATCCAGAAATATATGAGCTGTTGGTATAAAGAAATGCCCCAATACAAATTGTTGCCAAAGTTTCATTAAGATTTTGAAAGCTTGTTAAGTCTGGACTAACTGCAGTTATAGAAACTGTGCCAGATGCAGAAGCTGCAGATATTTTAGATGTATAGCTTTCTGGAAATGGCTCATCTAGAATATTTGTTGCAATTTCTGCAGAACCATTTTCTATACTCCAGCTGGTTATATCTCTGTTATTTTCTGATATTAGTGATACATAGTCTGCCTGGTCATCCAAAGGCCAGAATGCTATCGGATGCTCTGCAAATACTTTTTCAGCATATAAACTAGAAGGAGTAGACATAAATCACCATATACAGTTTACCACAAAAGACCTACATATATTTACTATTAAAAATATTGCTGATTTCTAGGTGATTTACATTAAAGTGCTTGGGCAATGATGCAACCCACCTAATTGATTCTGCCAAATCTTCTGCTGTTAACGCATGGCTCTTTTTTTCAATTTGAGTGTCTATTGTACCTGGGCATATTTCAGTTACCTTAATCCCATAATGAGGAAATTCCATCCTCATAGTATCCACTAAAGCCATCTCTCCTCGTTTTGCATTTGTATAGTTTCCACCACCTCTATATGGAATTTTTCCAGATAGGGATGTCACAAATATAATAGTTGGAGATTCTGATTTTTGTAGACATGGAACAAATAGCTGAGATAGATACATTGGTCCAGATACATTTATATCATATGCAATTCTAAAATTATTCATCGTTTCATTAATAATGTTGGTTGGTCCAGAACCACCGCCTGCATTATTAACCAATAGATCTAAGGTTATATCCTTATACTTATCAAAAAAATGCTCTATCTCTTGTTCCTGGGTAATATCAAGCTTATATACTTCTACATTTGGGCCAGCCAGGTCAGAAATTTTAGATAGGTCTCTTGATACTGCAATAACCTTATATCCATTTTCAGATAAAAGTTTTGTTGTAGCATATCCGACCCCCTTGCTTGCACCAGTAACTATGGCAGTTTGCATGAGCCTAATGCTTCTAACTCTTTCTTATAATTTTCTTCAAAATCAACCCAAAACGGAATATTATTAATTATAGTAATTCCCTCTGAACTTCTACTAAATTTTATCCTCTGATCTTCCATTTGCTTCCAAACATCAGAACCGTACTTTTGCTGAAGCTTTAACCAAAGGGGATGCCCAGAATAATCATATTTCCAATAGGTTCTTATTATGTACTTTTCACCTTCTGTAATTGCTTTTACAGCATGATAGTGTGGGTGTCCAGACATAAAAATTACAATATCTCCAGCCTGTGGCTTATAGTTATAGTCTTCCTTAATAATTGATGTATCGTTATCGTCTAAAAATCTAAACAGGACATTTCCACCAGCATAATTATCATTTAAATAAAAAACAGCAGTTATTGCAAACTTAGATCCAGGATTGTATGCAAACTCTCTTTGAAAGTCTGTATGGTAGTGCATGGCAAGTGGCTCTTCTAAATTTGCAGCATACTTTGCTACGTTCCATCCATCATATGCCCAGTTATCTAGTAATACATTATTTTCTTCAACATAAAGCTTTGTTGCGTGATAAAAAATATCATTTATTTGATTTTCAAAAAAGTCATTCTCTCCTAGCTCTACCGCTCGTAACTTTCTTTGAGAATCCCATTCTTCTAAACTAGGAAACTTGTCAAATCTATTTACAAAATCTGCTCCCTTAGCTACCTTTCCGAATGTGTACCAGTCTCTCCACTCTCTATTTTTTTCAAAATAATCTATTAAGTCTTGGCTATTTTTTATTGCATTCTTAAATACCCAGACTGTATTATGAATCTTTTTTATATCAAAGTTGTACATTACAGTCCAGCCTTTCTTATTAATGAATCCAGTGTTGAGGAATCATATACTTAAATCCAGACTTTACCAAATGTGCTGTGTGGTGATATGGGGGAGATGGCGGGAAAATAATAACACTTCCAGCCTTTGGCTTTACGGCAAAGGTATAAGAATCTGGATCTGACAAAGAAAAGTCTGGATCTGGGGTAGTGCCACTAATTGGTCCATTTGGATCTCTAATAGTAAAGGAAATTTCTCCACCCTCGTAGTCATCATTTAGGTACATAACTAAAGAGTACTTCAGCCTTTCATCGCCTTCCTGTTGATCAAAGTGTGCTCCCATTGAGGTCCCTGCCATATACTTTTTTACTGGCATTGCTGGAAATAGTTTGGGATCGTCAAAATTATCATGTGCTTTTGCGTAATCTCTGGCTACTGCCTGAAAAGCATCATTAATAATGTTGTAAATTTTGTCATTAACTGCAGCTCCCTCAAAAATAGTTCCAGAAGATGGAATGATTGTCTTATCTGTTCCATAGACATAGTGTTGTCCGCTGCAGGCAGCCCACTCTCCCCAATCAGAGATCTGTTCTAAATCTTCTACTAGCTGTTTTGGGTCTTCAATTACATCAGTGTAGTAAAACACCTTATCGTACAAAACCTCTTTATTCATTATGCCTCCTATGACAAAATATGCACATTAATTCTACCATATTTTACAATATGGAGCTTTTTAGTACTTATTGTTTTCGTAAAACCCTTTAACCTTTACAAAGCCCACAATAACATATCTTATTGGCCCTGGTCCTACGTGTTTTACGCCATGCTCATACTCTTCGTTACCAGGAAAAACCAACAAGTCTCCTGGTCTTGGTCTAACCTCTATGTCCTTATTAATAAAAAATAAGTTTCCGTCTGAGTAATCATCATTTAAATAAAGGATTACCGCATATCGGATAGATGGGTCTGTGTGCTGATCAGTATGCGACTTTAGCTCTACGCCCTCTTGCATTCTCTGAAGTGTTCCGAATCCAGCCAACTCTAGGCCTGGATCTGCGTCAAGCAGCAGCTTCTGAAACTTTGATTGTAGACTAGTGGCAACTTTTGTATTATTTATACTCAAGTTCTTATCATCCCAGCCTTTAGTAATTTCATACTTACCCTCAGCAACTAGATTTTCTACATCATCCCTGCCGAACTTTTCTAAACAAAACTGCTTCAGGTGTTCTCTATAGTGAACAGACCAATCTTCTTCTGGAGTTTCATTAATGGTTTTCCAAACAGCGTCAAACTCTTCTTGGGTCATAAAATTACGAACCACCAGAATTTCATCTTTTACAATCTCTGTTACAAAACTAGCATCATCAAACTGTTTTTTCATAAAGACATGGGACATTTTAGTTATCTCCTATTTTATACTTATTTCCATTTTTGTCTAGCTTATAACCTTCTTTTAAAAGATTCTGCCATTCTTGTCTTTCTACTTCTTGTCCTTCTCGAATCTTTTTCATCTCTTCTGCCCAGGCATCCCGAACTTCTTGAGGATATGCATCTTCTTCACGATCATCCCAGAATGATCCAATGGTATATCTTACTCCAGATTCAATCAGAGTGACCTCATGCATGTTGTTAAAACCTCCATCAAATGCTGCTAGCATTCCAACCTTTGGCTTAAGCTCTATATCTTGTTTTGGAAATTTTAGTAATCCACCCTCAAAATCTTCATTAAGGTATAAAAATGCTGCATACCTGCTTCTAGTAAATGGACCAGAGTTGCCATGCTCATCTGTGTTATCTGAATGGATTCTAGCAAAAGCTCCTGGTTCCCACTTCTGGGTGTGATAACCTATTTGAACCATTTGCTTTGGGTCTAGATCGTGCACAGAGGCCACTGCTTCAATTATGCCATCTTTAATTTTTGAAAATATATCTGACGGCAAACCCTCTTGCTCTATTGCTGAATCACCATCTTGTGGTAGTACAGAAGAATAAGACTCATAAAAAGAAATAGGCATCCACTTAATTGTTCCGTTTTCTGCTACGGCATCTAGAACTTTTACAACTTTTGCAGCTTCTTCAGCTGTTAAAAAGTTTTCATAAACCACTATATCTTTTGTAATCCTGGTCTTATTATTTAAATTTGGCATTATTACTCTCCTATAAGATTATACCACAGCTAATTTTTGTCTTTGTGGGACAATATAGTCCAAAAGAATGGAACTGTGTAGCGAATACCAGATTTAATTTCTGTAACACCATGAATATAGTTCATATCTCCAGGGAAAAAGTAAGCTGCTCCTGCCTTTGGCTTAAACTGAATACCTTGGTTTGGAAAATAAAGCTCTCCCCCTTCATAGTCATCATTGATATAGAAAAGCCCAGCTATGTCATAATATGGAAAATCATTTGGCTTTCCAGCATCTGGGCCAGTATGCAGTTCTTTGTCTGCGTGAGGCATCTGAAACTGACCTGGAAGCCATCTAACCATTGCTGGGCTAGTTGGCAATGCATCTACGCTAAAGAATTTGTCTACTTCAATTTTTAATCTTGCAACCATGCCCTCAATAATCTCTGGTATTCTTGGATTTGTTTTTTGCATTGTTGGATAGGTTGCTACACGATTTGCCCAATATCCAGCATCATAAATTACTGTGCCATTTTCATTATAGTGAGTTTCTGTTATGTCCCACTCTGTATTATTTCTAATAAAATCATTAAGAACTGACACCTCTTCTTCTGTCATAAAATCTTCAAGTGTTACAATATTATCTGGAGATGATCCAAAAAATCCAGATGGAGTAATTGATACTCTATCTACTGCATTACTATTTGCTAAATTATCCATAAAACAGAACTCCTATTATTCATACTTTCTTCTTTGCCAAACCTCATTTAAGTATACCCCACCATTTGGAACTCTATATTTTCTAGAGTTTTCCATATTTTTTTGCATTATTTCTGCAGGAGCTTTAGACTCATACTCAGATTCCCAATCTTCACGCTTAAAAGGTAGCATTTGAGCATACGGAGTTCCTGCTGGCAATATGCCAGTCCATCCCTCTTGAACAAAAAATGGAAATGTTCCTGGCAGGTTAACCTTGTCATTGTCTACAATTCCACTTGTAGTCATAAACGGTAGGTCATATCTTCCAAATGGTTGTGAATATAAAACGCTATAGCCCTGTGGAACTGCTACAGCCCAGTCTGGCCACCAGGCAAAGTGTTTTTGATAATATCCTTTTGGATGTTCAAATTGTGGCATTGGTTGCCTGACCTGAAGAAAATCTTGATATTTTGGATCTAACACCTTAGCAGAAATTTCATTATTATTATCAATAAAGAATTCAATATCGCATGGAGTTTTATAAGTATATCCAGTTATAAAAATATCGTATATTGCTGGACAGGCCTTCCAAGTTGGTATTTTCCCTTTGTCTGGACCAACCCAATAATCCCCATTTGGCATTTTGGCATATCTATCTGCATTTTTATACCAATCTGGCAAACTTTTAGACATTGGTTCTGGAGCAGATATACTATTTTTAGACAGCCATGGTCTATTTGATATAAATTTAATTTTTGGCATTATTAATAACCTTCATAATTATTTTTTTAGCTTCGTGTTTTCCAAACTGAGCCCCAGTATGATCCACTGCATCTCTATAAAAGTGTGTCCACTCTCCTTTAGAATTCATCTCTTTGCTAGCCTCTCCACGATCACGCAGTCTATTGCTCCATTTTTCATCGTGATATTCTGGTCTTCCATTTATAACTTCTAGCTCGTAAGATTGAATATCTGTAAGAGAAATAGGGAGTACTGCTGCAACTGGGGTATTTGCTGGAATGGTAATTTCAATATTAGGCTCAGTAATCATCCAGGCGATTGGAAGATCTCCAACTAATACAGATGAACTAGTTACGGTTGTAATACATTGTGCCCCACGAATAAATTGGTTTGGTACTGGCATAGTTAGCAAGCTTATATTTTTTCGGTTTTCACCAACAAAAGCAAGGTCAGTATGAAAGCTTATAGTAGCATTTCCCCTATTTGGATGAGCATATTTCTCTCCAGAAATAATCTTTACATTGTCTGGAGTTGAATCATTAATGCCGTTCCAGATAAAAGTAATATCTTCTGGAAATGATATACCCCAGCCTAGCCTATTTGATAAAGAAATAGGAAAGCAGTGATATGCATGTCTATCAAACGTCTTGTCCATCCAGTCACGTTGTAGTGGCAGTTGGTCTACGCTTGCCTGTTCGCCAGAAGTATAAACCTTAACTTTATTCATTAATTGCCAGTCTCCTGATAAAACTGTGGGTTGTGATACTTCTCAGAATAATCTAGCATCGTTACAATTGAATACTTTGTTCCAGATACTACTGGCTTTGCCTGATGAGGGTACATAAAGTTGGATGGAAATATAAAAAGATCTCCAGCTTTCGGTTTAATATTAAGTCCCTGTAATCTAAAGTATAGCTCTCCACCCTCATAATCGTCATTTGGATATGCCACCAAAGAGACTACACAGTTATAAGAAAATCCATTGTCGTGGTGCTCCATAAAGTGCTGGTTTGGACCATATTTAACAAAGTTCATAGCCTCCCAGTATCTTAGTTCTCCAATATTAAAAGTTTTGCAGTAATGCTTAACAGCCTGAAGTTTTGCATCGTAAAGGTCTTGCCAAAGGGACTGTAGCTTTTGAGATGCTGGACTCATGTCTCTAGAAATATCAGTTTTCTTATATTTAAAGTCATAGCAGTCTCTATACTCTGGGATCTTCATACCATACCCCACCATAGCTTCGCTATACTTATAGCTATTAGATGGATCGTTAAGCACGTCCTCAAGTCTTTCTATGGTTTTAAATTCTGGCTTTATTACATCATGGTATACAAATATACCGTCTCCAAGATTTTCTACTGTTGACCAGGACTGAAAGTCTAACTTATAAAAGTCTTGAATTCTTTGATTAATATCATCTTTTTCCTGAGTAACGCTATCTTTTTCTTCTTTCAACTTATCTCCTTAATATATAACCTTATTAAAATCTTCTTCTCTATATGCATAATACCTTAGCCCACCACGATTATTGTAGTCTGTCATGATTACGATAGAATATTTTGTACCAGAGATCATGTCATTTGACGCATGTTCATAAATATAGGTTGATGGGAATATTACTACATCACCAGTTTTTGGCTTTATTGTTAAATCAAACCTTGGGAAGTATAGCTCTCCACCTTCATAGTCTTCGTTTACATAAGCAACAATAGATATTGTAGCAACATAGGCTGGACCATGATCAGCATGTACTTTAAAGTGAGTTCCTGCTCCATCATACTTTACGAAATTAAAGGCTTCATAAAAACCAATACCAACGCCCCAATATCTTCCATAGTCTTCTGCCATAGGTCTAATATAATTAAAAGTTTGTTGGTGCATATCGTACAAATCTGAATTTTGTGAGTCTCTTGGTCCAAGATTTGTTGTACTAATCTTAAAATCTACGCACTTTCTAGCAGTTTCTAGTGCATCATCTGCTTCTGTAACCATAGCTGGCATCCATCTATATTTGGTCTTGCCATTAAGGTTTTCTTCAAGTGTATCAATTATAGCTTTACATAGTTGTTCTGGTATAGCGTTATTATATACAATAATTCCAAGTGCTGGATTTGATGCAACAACACCACCTCCAACTACACGGTCTGCCAATCTATTTTTATCTGTTTCAGATCTATCTTTTGTTAACCAGTCGTTTAGTGTCATATCTTAATTATAGCATAAGGCAGGACAGACTGTTTTTCTGTCCTGCCTTGCGTCTTGCTAACTATGCTTTCAGATTAGAAGGCAAAGTTAGGCGAGAAGCTAAATACTGGGAAGAATGGTGGGAAGAATGGGAAGAATGGGAAGAATGGGAAGAACGGTGGG
>CAZHPL010000052.1:2550-14904 GCA_964534495.1 uncultured Lishizhenia sp. | reverse complement strand
GCTTCGAAGAAAAGCTAATTGAATTAAAAAAATGTTAGACAAATCTCTTTTCCCTAAAATCACTACCTTCGTGTATGCAGGAAATTGAACGAAAATTTTTGGTCCATAAAGACTTGTTGCCTGAACTGAGTGCATTGCAGTCGTTTACTATTGCGCAGGCCTATCTTCAGAATGAAAAATCACAATCTGTGCGTGTACGATTGAAAGGTGAAAAAGCGTATTTGACGATTAAATCGGGTGCAAATGCCTTGTCACGATTGGAGTTTGAATACGAAATACCCGTTCAAGACGCGCAGGAAATGATGTCGAAATTGGATTTGAAAACGCTTTCCAAAACGCGCTACTTGATTCCTTACGAAGGGTTTACGTGGGAATTGGATGTTTTTCACGGCGCTTTGGACGGTTTGATAGTAGCAGAAATTGAACTTAATTCTGAAAACGAAACTTTTTCTTTGCCGAATTGGGTAGGAGAGGAGGTCACACACGATGCTTCGTATCTCAATGCGAACCTGATTAAACGTTTGTCGTAAATTAAATTTCCTCTGCGATTAAATCGGTTTTCAGTAAATCGTACACAAACGTTCCGAATTCCATGTCGAAATAGTGTAAAAAATCTTCGTGATTACTAAGTTTCGGCCAAAGGGTTTCGTCGTCACAAACGGTAAGGCACTCTTGATTGAAGATTTTCTTGTAGTATTTTTTGATCAAATCTTCTTCTTCCCAAAAGTCTTCTTCGATGAGATAAATTGTTGCTTCCGGAGTAGATGTGAAAAAGGGCGTTTCATTTGCGTTTGCCAATGCCCAATCCATCCATAATTGCGTGGGTCTAACGTGCGCAAAGCCTCGGTTTAATAATGTCATTCGGTGAATTTTTTAAGTTGAATTTGATGGTTTTTGTATTCCAACCAAGCATTCTTTTTGCTTTTGTTTTGTGCAATAATGAATAAAAATCGCTCTTTGGGATAATTAAAACGCACAAATTGAATCCATTTTAGTACATCCATTTTCTTGTTCGAAGTGATTTCAAGAATTTGTTTGTCGGTTACGAAAACCAATGTTGGCGTGTTAAATAGTTTTGAAGTGGCGCCAATTTTCGTGTGTTTTTCTTCGTCCAACCAATTGAAAAAAGCATTTTTTACTTTGTTGGAATCCAGGAAATACCAAGCATGTTGGGTGTAATAGTTCGTTGTGTCTTTCTCCGTTAAACGCAAAAATGAACTGTTTTCTGTAAATCGATCCAAGAACGCTTGTTTTTCGTCAGGAATGAGTGCTAATTTTTGAATGTCTAAACCTACCGAGTCTTGTTGATAAAGCTCGACTTTCGCTTGCAAGGTGTCTTCTTCTTTCGTTGACGGCTTCTTTTTTCGCTGCTCACCTGCATGGTCGCGAATGGTTTCGAGATTTTCAATTTTTTCCTTTTTTTCCTCGCAAGCAACAAGCCCAAAGAAAAGGAGGGACAGGTAAGCACTTGGTAATAAAGTATGTTTTAGTAATAAAGTGGCGTATTTAGCAATCATGAAAAATTTCAAATTTATCGTCAAAATTAAGTACTATTAAGAATTTCCGTTTCAGCACCAAACTATTTTTAAGTAGATTTGCACAAAATTTAACGTATGAAAAAGCTGATGTTTTTATTCGTAGTGGCACTTTCGCTTGCTTCTTGTGGGATTAAGGTTCCATACACACCTCAAATTCGCGATGAATTTGGTTTGGATTCGGATGAAAAAATGAGAAAAGTACAGTTTTTTACTTCTCACACGATTATTTTAAATCAAGACATGAAAGCGGACAGTGAAAACACGACGCAAAACGGAACCTTGGTTTCAAGTTCTAGTAGCCAAAAGGAATCCATTATCATTCCAGCAGGTACAAAATGTGTTTTTGATGAATTTGGTCCACAAGGTCAATTGCGTGTTCGTTTTGAATTAGGAGAAAATAGAATTTTAAGTTTTGGAACTAAAGCGGAAGGTTCGGCAACCAACAAACGTTACTATTTTGAAGCCGATTGGAACGCACAAGGTGGTGCTAAAATCAACTACAGTGACAAGGTATATAAGGTAGATTTATTGCGTGGAAGCCCACGTTCAGCACATTTATTGGTGGTGAAAAAACGCCTTGAAAAAACCAAAAGAAAAGAGCGTGTATTAAAAGGAATGAAAGTTTAATCGCGCAACAAACACAACTATTTTATGGAAACGCTGACAGAAAGACACATCGACTTTAATAGAGAAGGTTTCGGTGACGAAGAGCTATTGACCATTTACAAGAAATTGCTGAAACCTCGTATGATCGAGGAGAAAATGCTGATTTTGTTGCGTCAAGGGAAAATTACAAAATGGTTTTCTGGTTGGGGACAAGAAGGGATTTCAGTTGGTTGCGCGTATGCAATGAACGACGATGAGTACATTCTTCCGATGCACAGAAATTTGGGGATTTTCACGACACGTGGTATTCCGTTGCATCGTTTGTTTGCTCAGTTTCAAGGGAAATTATCTGGTTTTACAAAAGGCCGTGATCGTTCGTTCCATTTCGGAACACAAGAATACAAATTGGTAGGAATGATTTCGCATTTGGGTCCACAATTAGGGATTGCTGATGGAATTGCTTTGGCGAGTAAATTGCGTAACGAAGGAAAATCTACCATTGTATTTACGGGTGATGGTGGCGCTTCTGAAGGTGATTTCCACGAGTCCTTGAATGTGGCTGCTGTTTGGGATTTGCCGGTTATTTTTTGTGTGGAAAACAATCGTTGGGGTTTATCTACACCTTCGGTTGAACAATTCAAGTGTAAGCAATTCATCGACAAAGGAATAGGCTACGGAATGAATGCTTTGCAAGTGGATGGAAACAACATTTTGGAAGTGATTCGTACCGTACGCAAAATCAATGATGAAATTCGTCAGGAGCCTAAACCATACATGTTGGAATTAATGACTTTCCGCATGCGTGGTCACGAAGAATCTTCGGGCACAAAATACTATCCGGAAGGCATACAAGACGAATGGTCGAAAAAAGACCCTGTTTCCAATTACGAATTATACTTGAAAGAAATTGGTTTGCTAACCGACGAATTGGAGCAAGCTATTAAAACGGAATTTAAGGAAGAAATTCAATCTGGGTTTGAAACGGCACAAGCAGAAGGTCCGATTCCAGTTTCGTTGGAAACCGAATTAAACGATGTTTACGCGCCATTTGAGCAACAAGTGATTGAGCCAAAGGGTGCAAAAGAAGAAAAAAGATTCATTGACGCTATTCAAGAGGCGATTGACCAATCGATGGAAAAATACCCGGAATTGGTGTTGATGGGACAAGATATTGCTGAATACGGAGGCGCTTTCAAAGTGACCGAAGGTTTGGTGGATAAATACGGAAAAGGTCGCGTGCGCAATACGCCTTTGTGTGAGTCAGCGATTGTTGGTGCAGGACTTGGGTTGTCTATTTCAGGAATGAAAGCGATGGTTGAAATGCAGTTTGCTGATTTCGTAACGTGTGGATTCAATCAAATCACGAATAATTTAGCTAAAATCCACTGGCGTTGGGGACAAAATGCAGATGTAGTTGTTCGTATGCCAACAGGTGCAGGAACAGCTGCAGGTCCATTCCATTCACAAAGCAATGAGGCTTGGTTTTTCCATACACCCGGTTTAAAAATCGTTTATCCATCTACGGTATATGATGCGAAGGGCTTACTGAACGCAGCTTTTGAAGATCCAAATCCAATCATGTATTTCGAGCATAAGTATTTGTATCGCAGCTTAAAAGAAGAAATTCCTACAGATTATTACACAGTTGAAATTGGCAAAGCAAGAACAGTTACTTCTGGCGCCGATTTGACGATTATTACGTACGGAATGGGTGTACATTGGGCAAAAGAAGCCATGGAGCAACGCTTGGATGTAACGGCAGAAATTTTGGATTTACGAACGCTTTTACCTTTAGACGAAGAAGCTATTTATGAAGCGGCTCGTAAAACAGGAAAAGTAATCGTGTTACACGAAGACTGTTTGATGGGAGGAATTGGTGGCGAACTCGTTGCCATGATTACCGAAAATTGTTTTGAATCCTTGGATGCGCCGGTTTTACGTGTGGCATCATTGGACACTGCGGTTCCTTTTGCAGTTGGTTTGGAAAAACAGTTTTTACCACAAGAACGTTTGAATCAAGCGATCGACAAGCTATTGGCTTACTAAAACATTTCGTTTGAAAGCTACTAAAACAACCTCAATGCCTTTGTTTATTCTTAAACGATTGGGCTTGATTTTGTTTTTATTGGAAGTGTACCGCATTTTATTGTTGAGCGTCAATTACAAATCCTTTCCTCATTTTGGCTTGTATGAGCATTTGGTGGGCATGTGGTTTGATTGCATCACAATCGCTTTGTATTTTCTACCATTTGTAGTGCTTTCCTTGTTTCCATTGCCTGAAAAAGCACACAAAATCAAAATGTTAACGGCTAACGGTATCTACTATCTCACAGCTTTATTGGTGTTTTTCTTCAATGCGTGGGACGTTGGTTATTTCTCGTATATCTTCAAACGCGTCAGTTACGATTATTTCATGTACATGCTGAATAATCCGGAAACGGGAAGTTTAGCCGATGATTTCATGTTGGAATTTTGGTGGCTGATTAGTTTTTTCGCCGTGACTTTTGGATTATTGATGTACGTCAATTGGAAATCGAAAAAGGCGGAAGCAGTTGGTTTTACGGTTAAAAATAGCTTGATTTTCTTAGTCGGAATTGGCTTGTCTGTTTTGATTGGTCGGGGAGGTTTTCAGTTGAAACCTGTTGGCGTTATCGAAGCAACGAATTACTGCTCCTTGGAAAATGCACCTGCTGTTTTGAATTCGGCTTTTACCATGCTCAAAACCTATAACAATCAAGGTGTTGAGCAAAAAAACTATTTCCCAGAAAAGGAAGCCTTACGTTATTTCAATCCGGTTCAAGTGAGCCAACCCCAGCAATTATTGAAAGGCAAGCAAAACGTTGTGATTGTCCTTTTTGAGAGTTTTGGGTCGATGTATGTTGGACCTGGAAATCCCGAAAGTTTTACACCCAATTTGGACTCAGTTTTGGCCCATTCAATGTATTTCGACAAAGGAATTGCCAACGGTCGTATTTCGATGGACGGTGTGCCCGCGGTTTCTGCTTCGATTCCAACGTGGATGAGTGAGAGTTTTATTTTATCGTCTTACAGCAGCAATCAATTTCAAAGCTTGGCAAGTATTCTGAAACCGTTCGGTTACTCGTCAGCGTTTTATCACGGATGCAACAACGGCTCGATGCGTTTTGATGCATTTACGGCTGCAGCAGGTTTTGACAATTATTATGGTCGCAATGAATATCCAAATCCCGCGCATTATGACGGCAATTGGGGGATTCAAGATTATTATTTCATGCCTTGGTGCGTAGAGAAAATGGCTACAAGTAAAAAGCCTTTTTTCGGAATGATTTTCACACTTTCCTCGCATCATCCTTTTGTTGTTCCGAAAGGGTTCGAAGATAAAGTCAAAAAAGGTCCTGAGAAAATTTGCGCTACGATTTCCTATGCTGATTTAGCATTTAAAGCCTTTTGGGACAAAGCGAAACAACAACCTTGGTTTGATAATACCTTGTTTATTTTCTGTGCGGATCATGTGGGGTCTACTTCACGAGCGGATCGCAACAGCTTGGAATGGATGTATCACATTCCTATTGCTTTTTATCATGCTAGTGGAAAATTACCGAAAGTGCAATCAGGTGAGGCTTTTCAGCAAATTGATATCTTGCCAACCGTTTTGGACTTAATCAATGTGAAAACAAAGTATCATGCTTTTGGAACGTCTTATTTTGCCAAGAAGAAACAACCGAAAATCATTTATAACCAAGAAAATTTAGTGGCCTTTGAAACAGGAAAAGCACCGTTAGCTTGGAATGAATCTTCGAATCATAAATGGACAAAAGAAGAATTGATAACCATTCGTCAAATCAAGGCAATTTACCAAAGTTACACGACCGACTTAATCAATAACCGCTTATTGCCCGCGAAGTAAAAATTGAATTGGAATTGCCAAACGCTCTGCCCACGAGACTTCTGAATGATCTTTTCCTACAAATTTCTGGGTAATCCAATTATCACTGCTCACTTTTTTAGCGCGTAGAATGCTGTCCACTTTTTGTTGATACGGTTCGTAGTATTGATCTAATGTTTCCGTTCCGTAATCAAAATAAATGCGGTGTTTTTTAGCAGGAAAATGCTTGTCGAGATACTTGTAAAATTCAGTTGGCAAAGCAGCATTCATATTTCCTGGAAACATTCCTGGCCAATGCGTAGAAAGACAGGCAGCACCACCAAATATTTTGGGATATTCACACAGTGCATACCACGAAATCATACCGCCAAAGCTTGAACCTGCAATAAATGTATGTGAACGATCGCCATAAGTTGGGTATAATTGATTAACGGCTGGCATCAATTCTTTCACGATAAATTTCAGGTAATTATCTGCCAAAAGCGGGTAGGGTGAATGGTCCGTTTTCGTCATCAAAGTCGTTTTGATTTCAGCTTGTGTGGCCACAGGTAGCTTTTCAAAAGGTTTTTGTGGCATGTATTCATAGCGGCGTTTTTCACCATTGTTCCAAATCCCGACCACAATTACAGGTGGAATTTTCTTATCACGAATCAGTGCCCCCAAGGTTTCATCCACTTTCCACTCTTGCTTGTTCCACGTTTTGTTCGCATCAAACAGCATTTGACCATCGTGCATGTAAATCACGTTGTATTTTTTCGATTTATCAAAACCGGGAGGAAGCCAAATATCAACCGTTCGTGGGTCAATGTATTTGGAAGGTAATTTATCTAGTCGAATAATCTTACCTTCAGCAACTTGCGGTAAATTACTTTGAGCAAAAATGGGACTCATTACAAGCGAACTGATACAAAACAAAAGGATTTTCATATTCTAAAATTACGAATGATTATTGAAACATGAAATTGTGTTCAAAATCCTCCCAAAAGATGACTTCAAAAAATCAATTTAAAAGGTAAAATCTTTTAAATGCACAAATATTCATTCTCCAATATGTTCCACCCAATTCAAAATCGTTCGGCTTTTGTTTTCGGTTTCTTGCCATTCGTCTTCTGGAATGGAATCTGCTGTGTAGCCACCGCCAAGGTATAAATACAATTTTCCTTTTTGAACTTGACAGCATCTAAGATTTACGAATGTGTGGTTATTGTGTTCTTCGCACCAACCAATAAAACCCGTGTAGAAATTCCGTGAATGGGGTTCAATTTGACGAATGACTTCCAAGGACAAATTTTGTGGTAATCCACTTACGGCAGGCGTTGGATGCAAGGTAAAAATGATTTTTTCTCGGTCTAGATGGAGACAATCAAAACTGAAATCTGTACGTAAATGCTTGACGGGGCCTGCTTCATAGGTATAAGGACCTTGAATATCCAAATTATTGACTTCCACTTCCTCTAAGGCTTGCTGAATGAAATTGGTCACAAAAACTTGTTCGTTCTTTTCTTTTTTGCTCCAAGATGAAGAATCGTCAATTTTCTTAGTGCCTGCTAGCGAAATCGTAAATCCATGCTGACCAATTTGTCTGAAAAGTACCTCGGGTGTTGCACCTAACCACGTTCCTAATCGTTCATCAGAAAAGTAGTAAACAAAAGCGTTTGGATACGCTTGTTCTAATAAATGAAACAATTCAAGGCTTTTTGTTTCGTCAAAATCAACAGCTTTGACACGTGATAATACCGTTTTTTGTAAACCTAAATTCTGAATCGTTTGTACCAATAATGTTCCTTGTTTGATATAGTCTTCTTTTGGGATGATTAAAGGTTCTAACTCCGAAAAGTAAACTGTTTCTGCCTTTTCGCTTTCTACAAATCGATACACTTCATTCGCTTCAAAGTCACTGATGTAAAAACCATCTTGTTGAAGATTAGCAACGTTTTCAAAATGTCCATTCAATGAAACGATGGATTTATTGGGAATTCGAAATCGGAGCATACTTATTTTTTGCGTTCGATGATCATTACCGTCAATCTTCCTGTACAAACCAAGCGATTTGTTCCTTCTTCGTGAATGTCAACTTGCCAAAGATGCGTTCGTTTCCCCGCATGTACGATTTTACCTGTAGCTCGCACATAACCTTCACGCACACCGCCGACGTGGTTGCAATTGATTTCTAAACCAACCGGTTGTTCTTTTTCCAAATCAATCAGTAGGGTAGAACCCATCGAGCCAATCGATTCAATCAAAGCTGCACTTGCGCCACCGTGTAATAATCCCATTGGTTGGTGGGTACGGTGATCGACCGGCATTCTTGAAATCACGTAATCGTTTCCAATTTCCACACACTCGATGCCCAATTGCTCCATAAGCGTGTTTTTACTCATGGCATTTACTTTTTCCAAAGGCACTTTTTTCAACTCCATCTTTTGGTTTTTTGATTAACGTTTTAGGCTATAAAATGTTGACTTCACGTTCTAATGTAACGCCAAATTTCTCATGAATATCTTGAATGATGGCAGACGACAAATCAAAAATTTGCTTACCTGTGCTTCCTCCGTAGTTTACCAAAACCAATGCTTGCAATTTATGTACTCCATACGTTTCAATGGTTTTGCCTTTCCAGCCTGCTTTTTCAATCATCCAACCTGCGGCTAATTTTCGTTTTCCGTTTTCAGCAGGGTAATTGGGCGCATCGGGATATTTTTCTAAAATTGAATCAACAATAGATGCTTCAACAACTGGATTTTTGAAAAAACTGCCTGCATTTCCTAAAACTTTGGGGTCGGGAAGCTTTGACTGACGAATCGAAATAACCGCTTCGCTCACATCTTTTATGCCGGGTTCGGTACAATTACGTTTTGCTAATTCCGCTTCAATGGCACCGTAAGTTGTATTGACTTTTGCCTGTTTTTGCAATTGATAGGCAACTTTGCAGATGATGTATTTTCCTTTGTAAATCGTTTTGAAAACACTTTCGCGGTAACCAAATTGACAACTTTCTTTGTTGAATTCAACCACTTTTCCGGTTTCAATTTCGAAGGCTGTCAGATGATGAAATGTGTCTTTTATTTCAGCGCCATAGGCACCGATATTTTGCATGGGACTAGCGCCAACACTTCCGGGAATCAAACTCAGATTTTCCAAGCCTGCATATCCTAAATCGATGCAGCGCATGACAAATTCATGCCACACTTCACCTGCACCTGCTTCAACAATTACGGTGTTTTCCTTTTCTTCAACAACTTCAAAACCTTTAATTTCATTTTTTAGAACAAAACCATCGAAATCTTTTGTGAGTAAAAGATTACTGCCTCCGCCTAAAATCAGCAATTCTTCATTCGGTAAGCGTTGCGACACTAATTGAGAAAGTTCTTCAATCGATGAAAAACGAGCAAAACGACTTGCTTTTACGTCAATTCCAAATGTGTTGTAAGGGAGTAAACTAACTTGGGTTTCTATCATGTTTCAAAGGTAAGAATTATGGTTGGAAGTAGCCTCTGTCGCCCGGTTGGATTAAATAAAACCATTGGAAAAAGCTTAAATGATGCGAACGGAAAAAGCCTTTTTTGATCTTTGGCCAAGCTAAGGGAATAAACACGCGTCCGCCTTTCTCTGTCGGAACTTGCTCCAATCCTTTAATGGCAGTTTGCGGCGCGATTCCATCTTGATAGTAAATGACGTCTCCTTTTGGTTGATCCATATTGCTTCCGTATTGCCAAACTTCTTTAAACAAAGACCAATCTCGGCCTTCCAAACCGCCACTTTCAGGTGCAATGGTTAACATTTTTCCAAATTTCACGTGACTTTGAACGACATCCATAAAACCAAGACTGTAAGCGTAACCCATGCTGTGACTCACAATATCTAGGTAAACAGGCTTGTTTTCTACATTGTTTTTAGTTAAAAAATCTAAGAAATTTAAACCTGCTTTTTTTCCATTTTCAACGCGTTCTTGAAATCCTTTTGGATTGTATTTAGTATTCAATACCCATCGACTTTTTCTTGAAAACCAACAAAAACGGGAAAAGAAATACGCTTTTAAAAAACGAGCATTTGTGCGGTGCATGGAATTGGAAACGGGGTGATGTCCATCGAAATAAATTCCTTTTGCTTGTGGACATCGTTTTAGGATTTCGTCGTCGTATTGGTACCAATAACCTGTCCAATCTTTTTCGTGCAATTGATTGTCTGTGGTGTATTTGTTGAATTTGGGACCTCTGTTTCCGTTGAAGAAAAGAATATAATGCAAGGTGTCGTTTTGTGAAAAGGAAAAACTGCTCATGATTGAAAATACAGCGATAAAGAAAATAATGCGCACCATTTTAAAACCCATATTGATAAAAAATACCACCGGCGAAAGGTGACCATAAACAGGCTTTTTTACCGCAAGCTTTCAATCCGTTATTAATCCAAGAATTACAAGTGGAAAGCATACTGTAGCTGTTTTTTGCTTCGTAATATGCATCATATCCACACATTACGGCTTGGTTCATAGGCTGAATGAACTTGTTTTTTCCGTTTGTGTCGCGCTTCAAAGTGTTTTTTATGTAATCAATCAATTGTTGATATTGCTCGTTGGATAGGTACAATTTGGCTACCGGTCGATCTTTGGGTACTTCATAATAATGGGTTGCATGCAAGGCTGATGTTCCCATTCCCGTTGCTGCGAATAGAGCTGTTTTTACGGTTAAATCGCCCCAAGTGGGTGTGTTCATGTAGAAATTTTTATCACCCCAACCAACCGTCAAAAAATAGACATTGGTATCTTTAATACTTGTGTTTTCAATGGGGAATTCTTCTGTCCAATCTTGTAATTCATTTTTCAAGGGCAACATAAAATCAGTGTGAACGCCAGATTTCACAAGGTAAATAGCCACTTTTTTATCCTTCACAGCGACATCTTTGATAGCAATTCCAGACAAAAGGAAATAAACGAAAAAGTAAACGATTAGATAAGTCGATAATCCCAAAACAAAAAAGCGCAAAACACGCATCGGCCAATGATACCAGGATTTTTTTGTTACAGATTGTTCTTTTTCCATTGTCTGTTCGTTTTGATTTTAAACGATTTGTCCACTTTTTTAGCTTTTCAAAACGCCCAAAAACTGTTAATTGTGCGAACAAAGTTATATGAATTCGTTCTTAGTTCGATTAGCTTACTATTTTTGTTCTTCACCAAAAACATAACAATGAGAAAACGACTTGTTTTGGCGCTCAGCGCTTTTGTTTCCCTTCAAGCCTTTGCACAATTTGATCCTTCAGAAAAAAGCACTTCGCAAAAGTTCGATGAAGTGATGGATAATATCAACCGATTTTACGTCGATCCTGTTAACGGAAAAGACTTGACGGAAGCGGCCATTGTTGCCATGTTGGAAAAGTTGGATCCCCATTCAACGTACATTCCAGCTGAAGAATTAAGCGAAGCGCAAACGTCTATCAACGGAAATTTCATTGGCATTGGAATTCGTTTTCAAGTCATGAAAGACACGGTTGTCGTGGTTGCAACAACTCCAGGAGGTCCATCTGAAAAGTTAGGGATTTTACCGGGAGATAAATTAATTGCAGTTGAGGGTAAAAGCATTGCAGGTGTTAACATAAAAACCAATGAAATCCGTTCCAAATTAATGGGAGATTTGGGTACAAAGGTGAAAGTTCAAATTTTACGCAAAAAAACGCCGTTGGATTTCACTATTACACGTGACAAAATCGCTGTTAACTCTGTTGATGCGTATTACATGATCGACCATCAAACGGGATACATCAAGTTGAATAGTTTCTCGCGTACTACGATTGAAGAAGTTCAAAAAGCGATGATTTCGCTGAAAGAAAAAGGTATGAAAAACCTGATTTTCGATTTGCAAGCGAATGGCGGAGGATTATTGGACGCAGCGCATCGTTTGGCAGATGAATTTCTTTCCGGCGACAAATTAGTAGTGTATTCTGAAGGTCGTGCACAACCGAGAAGTAATTTGAAAGCAGGCAAAAAAGGCATTTTTGAAGAAGGAAAATTAATCTTGTTGACCGATGAATATTCAGCAAGTGCAAGTGAAATTCTTTCAGGTTCCATTCAAGATTGGGACAGAGGACTAATCGTTGGAAGAAGAACGTTTGGAAAAGGTTTAGTGCAACGTCCGATGCCATTGAGTGATGGTTCTGAAATTCGTTTAACGATTGCTCGTTATTATACACCAGCAGGGCGTTTCATTCAAAAGCCGTACGACGATGTAGAGACCTACAGAAAGGATTTAACTCAGCGCTTTTTAAATGGTGAATTTGTTCATGCTGATTCTATCAAATTACCAGATTCTTTGACACATCTTACTTTAGGTAATAAATTTAATCAACATA
>CAZHPL010000052.1:0-2540 GCA_964534495.1 uncultured Lishizhenia sp. | reverse complement strand
AAAACACATCGTTTGGTGTATGGTGGTGGTGGCATCATGCCAGATTTCTTTGTTCCGTTAGATACAACTGAAAATTCTACTTTCTTCAGTAAATTGGTACAAGGAGGACATTTGAATGCGTATTCATTTAAGTATGTAAATGACATTCGTGAGCAGTTGAAAATGAATTATCCAACATTTGATGATTTCAATAGAAACTTTACATGTGACGAAGCATTTATGAAAGGATTCTTCGACTATGTCAAGAAAGAAGACCCGAAATTAGAATTTGACGAAAAAGGATATGCCATTTCAAAACGCTTGATTCAATTGCGTTTGAAGGCTGGTATCGCACAAGATTTATGGGGCACCAACGAGTTTTTCCAAGTGTACAATGAAACGAACGAAATTCTTCAACGTGCCATTCAAGTGATTTCGACAAAAGAATACAATTCCGTAAAATTGGATTAATGCAAAGAAGAGTAGTTGTAACCGGATTGGGTGCTTTAACGCCCATAGGAAATGATGTTGCGTCTTATTGGAAAGGCTTGCTAGACGGTAAGAGTGGGGCAGGTTTGATTACCAAATTCGATACAGAAAAGTTCAAGGCTAAATTTGCTTGTGAATTGAAAGATTACGTTGCATTAGACCATTTTGATTCGAAAGAAATTAAGAAATACGATTTGTTTTCGCAATATGCTTTGGTTGCTGTAAATGAAGCGGTAACAACTGCGGGCATTGACTTTGAACAATTAAATCGCGATCGCATTGGCGTTATTTGGGGTTCAGGAAATGGTGGTATTCAAACTTTTCAGGACCAAATGAAAGAATACGATGAAGGCGACGGAACACCTCGATTTTCTCCCTTTTTCATTCCACGCATTTTGGTAGACATTGCTTCGGGAATTATCTCGATAAAATACGGTTTACGTGGCGTAAATTTCTGTCCCGTTTCTGCTTGTGCCACTTCCAACACAGCCATAATTGAAGCCTTTAACTACGTGCGTTGGGGAAAAGCAGACATGATTATCACGGGTGGTTCAGAAGCAGCAATTACGGAGGCAGCCATGGGCGGTTTTGCTTCTGCAAAGGCACTTTCCACGCGAAACGAAAGCCCGGAAACAGCATCACGACCTTTTGATGTAACCCGCGATGGGTTTGTCATGGGCGAAGGTGCAGGAGCCTTGATTGTGGAAGAATTAGAACATGCTTTGCGACGTGGAGCAACGATTTATGGTGAAATTGTCGGCGGTGGAATGGCAGCAGATGCCTATCACTTAACCGGCACACATCCACAAGGCGACGGAGCGGTACTTGGCATGAACGAAGCACTCAAAGAAGCAGGCATTTCGGCAGACGAAGTGGATTATGTGAACATGCACGCAACGTCAACGCCCTTGGGCGATACGTCGGAATTAATAGCTGCAAAACGCGTGTTCGGAGAACGCAATTCATTGACGATTTCCGCAACCAAATCCATGACTGGACATTTATTGGGCGCTGCAGGAGCCGTTGAAGCCATTGCCTGCGTGAAAGCCTTACAAACCGGATGGATTCCACCAACGATTAATACCCAAGAAATCGAACCCGAATATGCTGGTTTGTATCATTTTCCATTGAATAAAGGCATCCAACAACCGATTCGCTATGCGATGAGCAACACCTTTGGTTTTGGCGGACATATTGCATCCGTCTTAATGAAAAAGTGGGAAGGGGTGTAAGTTTTCTGCGTTCTCAAAGGTTAGTTAGGAATTTATTTTTTTTGAAAATTCATTTGGGCGTTCCCCTCAAAAAAGTCATCATACTTCTTACTTTTTTCAGGGTCGGGCTTTCCGCTTCAAGTCCTCGTTCGTTCCTCTCTGTGGGCTTTCTCGCTACAATCCCTAACGCGAGAAATGTATTGAAAATTTAATGTCACCCTTCATCCTTGCCAAAGCTTTAGCCATATCAACAGGGAGAAAACGGATTTGCGATTCGAATAGAAGTTGTTGAAACTGAGTAACGGGTATAGTGCTCATTTTCAAATTTCCAAATTAGTTCCTTTTCAAATTTATTTCCGCCCCGGCGGAGACGGAAAGCTTGCCGAAACGGAGCACTCAGCTACCCAAAAGGGAAAAGCGACCAAGGGAAGCTCTTTGGCTTTGGGTTGTAGCGTAGTTGCAACGTGAGGCAACTTGCAGATGTAGACGGTTGCATTGGCATAGCGGGTGGAAGGCGCCCAAGTTAATTTAAAATTTAAAATTGAAAAGTTGTATGTTGTACTTCCCTGAAATAGGTTGACCTCAAACGTCTTGATGTCCTTTGTCCTCTAGTCCTTTGTCCTCTCGTCCTTTGTCCTTTTGTCTTAACGTCCTTCTGTCCTAACGTCTTGATGTCCTCTTGTCCTCTGGTCCTCTCGTCCTTCGTCCTTTTGTCTTAACGTCCTTCTGTCCTAACGTCTTGATGTCCTCACGTCCTTTGTCCTGTAGTCCTTCGTCCTTTTGTCTTAACGTCCTTCTGTCCTAACGTCCTTCTGTCCTAACGTCCTTCTGTCCTAGTCCTTTGTCCTGTAGTCCTTCGTC
>CAZHPL010000051.1:1228-14968 GCA_964534495.1 uncultured Lishizhenia sp. | reverse complement strand
AAACGGAAGGTGACGAAAATGTGATTTGAAAATGAATTGATTTGAAAATTTGAAAATGGTCACCTCACTTATTTGCCGCGGCGAACCCCTTCCAAATTGGGAAACACAGAATTCTTCGGATGAAAATTATTGGAATCCTCCTCATTTTTTCTCAGACACCAACAATTTACTTTGAATAGTGGTTTTCACTCCCCCTTTGGAGGGGGCGGGGGAGGATTTTGTTTTAAAATAAAAGATAACTGTAAATTTCTAAGTGTCCTACTCACTTATTCGCCCTCCAAAGGGGGAAACTAAAAAAATGGTACGTATGAAATTATTTTTATCATCTCAAAAAGTCAACAATCGAAGCATGATTAAAGCTACTTTCAATTAAAAATCACCTCATCTGTCAACTCGCGCACCATTTTGAATAATTCGTCTTTGAATTGTTGACTGCTGTACGTTCCTTTTTCGATTTGGCGCAACTTAAACTCCCATTGACCGGTAAGTTCGGGGCTTTTGAGCAGCTGGTTATTGATGGTATCAATCAAGTGCATGCCTGTTGGGGTAGCAAAGATGTTCTTTCGTTTTTTTTCGATGTATTTGCGTTTGAATAAGGTTTCAATGATTGCTGCACGCGTGGATGGACGACCAATTCCATTTTCTTTCATCAATTCGCGCATTTCTTCATTCTCAACCATTTTCCCTGCTGATTCCATAGCACGTAGTAAAGTTGCTTCGGTGTATGGTTTTGGCGGAGATGTTTTTCCTTTGTGAACGAAAGGTTCGTGTGGTCCTGATTCTCCTTCCGTGAACAAAGGCAGTATTTTTTCTTCCTCTTCTTTTTTTGAGGAATTTTCAGCTTTAACTTTCATCCCGTTAGCCATCGGGTCTTCATACACAACGCGCCAACCTTGGTCAATGATTTGTTTCCCTGTTGCCTTAAAGGTTAGTTTATCCACTTGACCTATAACGGTTGTGTTGGAAACCTTGCATTCAGGGTAAAACGCAGCAATGAATCGGCGACAAATTAAATCGTATATGCGCTGTTCGTCAGGTGTAATGCCACTTGGTGCCACTCCCGTTGGGATGATAGCGTGGTGATCTGTAATTTTTTTATCGTCGAAAATCGTTTTTGATTTGGGAATGGGTTTTTGCAAAACACTCTCCGTAAAACGCTTATAGTCGCGTAAACCCGACATAATATTTGGGATTTTCGGGTGCAAATCTTCCGAAAGATAAGTGGTGTCCACACGCGGATACGTCACTAATTTTTTCTCATACAAGTTTTGAATGTGCTTTAGCGTTTCTTCAGCACTAAAAGCAAAACGCTTGTTTCCATCCACTTGCAGCGAAGTCAAATCATACAATCTCGGATTTCCCTCTTTGCCTTCTTTTTGCTCAAAAGAGGTGACGGTAAAAGGTTTGTCTTTCAAGTATTCAAAACCTTTTTTCGCTTTTTCTTCGGATTTCAAACGATCAATTTGACACATGAATTCCGTCTCGCGGTACATGGTTTTCAATTCCCAATATTCTTCACTTTTAAAGGCATCTATTTCTTTTTGGCGTTGCACAATCATCGCTAAAGTTGGAGTTTGCACACGACCAACGGAAAGGGTCATTTTTTCTTTGGCGAATTTTCGGGTGTACAAACGTGTACCATTGATTCCGAGTATCCAATCTCCAACGGCACGTGAGTTTCCTGCAGCGAATAAATTATCAAAATCCTTAGCGTCTTTTAGCTTCGCAAAACCTTCTCGAATGGCTTCTTCAGTCAAGGATGAAATCCATAAACGTTTCACTGGAACTTTGCATTTTGCTTTTAAAAGTACCCAACGTTGTATGAGCTCTCCCTCTTGCCCGGCATCACCGCAATTGATTACCTCTTCCGCTTGTTGAACGAGGTTTTCAATGGTTTTAAATTGCCTTTGAATACCCGAGTCGTCTTTTAGTTTAATACCAAATTGCTCAGGAATAATGGGTAAATCTTCAAGTTTCCAATATTTCCAATTGGGATTGTAATCTTCGGGATCTTTAAGGGAACATAAATGACCAATCGTCCATGTAACCCAATAACCATTACCTTCATAGTAGCCATCTTTTCGGGTTTTAGCACCCAAAATTTCCGCTAAATCTCTAGCGACGCTCGGTTTTTCGGCAATACACAGTTTCATTTTTGAAGGAGTCAAATGTACGTCGATATTCCTTTGCTATTAAAGAATCCGAAAGCATTTTATCAACGATTTTCCTATTTCTTGTTGTTTTTGATTCCTTTTTTCAAAAAGCTTTTATAGGTTTCGATGTCAGGTGTGTAACCAATTGTTTCTGTTAAATCATTGCCTTCAGCGTCTGTGATTACATACATTGGCTGTTGGAAACTTTTGTATTTTTCAATCTGAAGTTCAGCCCATTTGTTACCAATTGTTTTAATTTTTCCACCTACGATATTCGAGTAACGCACTTCACTTTGTGGCAACAACGTTTTATCATCACAATACAACGAAGCAATTACAAATTGTTTCTGTAACAACGGTCTGATTTCGTCATGTGTCCAAACAGAGGATTCTGTTTTACGACAATTTTGGCAAGCGTAACCTGTGAAGTCCAATAGAATCGGCAAACCTTTTGCTTTCGCGTATTCTTTTGCTTTTTGTAAATCATGGAACACCATAATCGAACCGTCACCAACAGGATGCATGTCTTGTAAAAAGCGTTCTGTCAGCGTGTCTTTAGAAAGTCCATTGTCCAAACCTCCATTTACATAACGGAAATTGTCTTCGGAATGTGTTCTTGGTGGCGCTAAACCATCAATTATTTTTAAGGGCGCGCCCATCATTCCAGGTAATAAATAAACAGCAAATGTCAAAGCCATAAAGGCAAACATGAAACGTGGAACAGTGATTTTCTCAACTGGAGAATCGTGTGAAAAACGAATTTTTCCTAGCAAGTAAATTCCCATAATCAAGAACAAAACAAACCATATTGCAACGAACCATTCACGTGTTAAAATGTCCCAATGGTAAGCCAAGTCAACTGCAGATAAAAATTTCAGAGCCAAAGCTAGTTCCAATAAGCCCAAAACTACTTTTACAGAATTTAACCAACCACCTGATTGTGGTAAGGAATTTAACCAACTTGGGAAAATGGCAAATAGTGTAAAAGGAATCGCCAATGCCAACGAAAATCCAGTCATTCCAATTGCTGGAGTTAAGTAAGAACCTGTCGTAGAGGCTTCAACTAACAAACTTCCGATAATGGGGCCAGTACAAGAGAAAGAAACCAAGCCGAGTGTGAATGCCATAAAGAAGATACCAATCATTCCGCCTTTATCTGCTTTTTGGTCCATTTTGTTTACCCATGAAGTAGGCAATTGAATTTCAAATGCGCCAAGGAAAGAGAAAGCGAACACCACGAAAATGGCAAAAAATACCAAATTCATCCAAATGTTGGTCGATAAATCATTTAAGCCTAATGTTCCTGTGGCTGCAGTAAATACAATACCAAATACGACGTAAATTAATACAATTGAAGCACCATAAACCAATGCTTTGAAAATCCCTTCAGAACGCGTTTTTGATTGTTTTGTGAAAAACGTTACGGTCATAGGAATCATTGGGAACATACACGGAGTTAGCAAGGCAAATAATCCTGCGATAAATCCGGCAATGAAAATCCCTAGATTGGATCCTTTTGGTTTGTTGGTGTCGGGTGTTTTTTCAATCGGTTTCGCCTCAACTGGATTTGCTTTTGATGTATTTACATGGGTTGCGGCTTTCTTAGTGGTATCTTCTTTTGGGTCAACAGTTGAAGTTGCTGCTTCACTCGGCTTGAAACCACTAACATCGATACTTCCTTCTTGCTCTGGTGGGAAAACGCAACCATTTTCATCACATATTTGGAAGGAGTAAACAAAATTGAGTTTGAACTTGTCGGCTGTCAAAATTTCAAATCCTTGCTTGAAAACGGCCGTTCCTTCAAAGTACAATTGAGTTCCTAAATCGTCTTTAAAAACGTGAGGTGCTTTTGCGTCTTGTAACTTACCAACTAACTTGTAGTTTTTACTTTTAGCGAATCCAAAACTCGTTGGAATACCTGTGAAATCAGCTTTTTCAGGATCGTGATTGACCGAAAAAATATGCCAGCCGGGAATTAATTTTGCCGTTGCAACCAGATTCGCATGTGCATCATCTGTTTTTTCAATTTTAAACGACCATTTTACTTTGTCTTGCCAGCTAGGTTGTGCGATTGAAACAATTACTGAACAATAAATAAATAGAAACGCAAAAAGATTTTTCATTTTGTTTTTTATGGTTTGACTTCAACGCTAAAAGGCACGTCGATAGGGGGTAAGCACATAGTTGAATTACAGATCATGTAACTAATAACACCTTTGATGACCGTTGGTTTTTTAACTTTCACTTTTTGTTGAACAACATACATGTGCTCATACATAAAAACCATGGATTCAAAGTTTTTGTCGTAATCTTTAATCGGACGCCCAAATTCTTCAGGTTTTCCCTTTACGCTTACATGTGGGTTTTTCTCAAAGGAAATACGTACAGGAATAGGGCCAGCTTTGGGTTTCGTGAGTTTGGAGTAGACATGCCAACCATCCTCAATTTTTCCTTCTGCAGAGAATTTCCCTGTTATATTGTCATACTCAAAGTTCCATCGAACATGGTTTTGAGCATACGTTGACAATAAAAATAATGTAAAAAAAAGTGTAGATAAGACCGAACGAAACATTAGATTTTGATTTCAATTAAACGACTAATAGGAATCCAAACTCCCCCCTTCAAACAAATAAATTTTGTACCTGCAGCCCAAATGGTTGTATCCACGCGCTTAACGCTTTCATCATCTTTGAAATAAATCGAAACTTTTGTGCGGTGTGCATTTCCAAGAATCGTTGCTTGCTCAATTTGATGTAGAAGCTCCGGATGCTGTTCAACTGACGCCTTGTCGTGAAATGTTAATGAAGGAATAGATTCCTTTTCAATTAGTGTTGCTTCCATAACGCTTGATTTTTGGTTTAACGATTACCGAATATAACTAAAATCATTTTAACAGAATCATTTTTTTTGATTTTTTTACAAGCAACTTTGATTTTTACCAATCCATTCTTGCTGCAGCCGAAACATCTTGTTGCGCAATTTTTCCTTCACTTAAAAGAAATGCACCTGTAATCGCAATCATTGCGGCGTTGTCTGTGCAATATTCAAATTTGGGAATGAAAACCTTCCAACCATTTGATTCCTTTTCTTTTAACCGTGCTCTCAAACCTTTGTTTGCCGAAACCCCACCTGCAATGGCCACTTGACAAATGCCAGTTTCTTTCACAGCTTTCTCCAACTTATTAAAAAGAATGTCCAAAATGGTTTTTTGAATGGAGGCACACAAATCATTTTTGTTTTCTTCAATGAAATTCGGGTTTTCTTTCTGAAAGTCGCGAAGCGTATATAAAATAGAGGTTTTCAAGCCACTGAAACTGTAATTCAAGTCCGCAATTCGTGGTTTTGAAAAACTGAACTTTTCGGGATTTCCTGTTTGTGCCAGTTGATCAATGAGTGGACCGCCCGGGTAGGGTAAACCCAACATTTTTGCGGCTTTGTCAAAGGCTTCTCCCGCGGCATCGTCTATGGTTTTTCCTAAAATCTGCATTCCCGAAGCGCTGTTGACTTGTACAATTTGTGTGTGTCCACCTGAAACGGTCAAGCATAAAAAAGGAAATTCAGGTTTTGCTTCGCCTGCATCTTCAATGAAATGTGCCAAAATATGTGCTTTCATGTGGTGCACAGGTATCAAGGGTTTATTTAAGGCAAGTGCAAGTGCTTTGGCAAAAGATGTCCCAACAACGAGTGACCCCATCAAACCGGGACCTTGAGTAAAGGCAATCGCATCCAGTTGGGATAATTGAATGCCGCTTTTTTGAATGGCTGCATCTACAACAGGAACAATGTTTTCTTGATGCGAACGAGATGCTAATTCTGGGACTACACCGCCGTATTTTTCGTGTATGGCTTGCGTAGCAGTAACGTTGGCAAGAATCTTGTTTCCTTGTATTACTGCGGCTGAGGTGTCGTCACAAGACGATTCTATCGCTAAAATGATGGTTGAAGCTGCCAAAAGATTCTTAAATTTGTGAAATTAGCATGACAAAGGTACTCAAATTTGTGGGAAGGTTTATCGGCATAAGCCTCGAATGGCTGCTGATTTTTCTCATTGCCTTTGCTTTTCTTATTCGCACTAAATCGGTTCAAACCTTCGTAGCACAAAAGGCTGCGGCATTTTTCTCAGGCGAATGGAACACAACTGTACAAATTGAAGGTGTTGAATTTGTTTTCTACGATCGACTTTCAATTAATGGAATCAAAGTTCTCGATCAAGCGGGGAAAACAATGCTCGAAGCCGAACGAATTTTGGTAACGCTTGACAAATTGGATTTGACCAAAAATGTTTTCTCCATCGCGAAAGCGGAACTTGAAAACGGAGAAGCATGGGTGTACAAAGCGAAGAAAACAGGTGATTTTAACTTTCAGTTTATAGTGGATTATTTCGCGAGTGATGCACCACCAACGAAAAGTAAGCCGTTTACCTTGCAAATTGCAGGTGTCAGTATGGCGAATTTTCATTTGCGTTACGATGATTTTCGTAAAGCGAAAAGTACTTTTGGCATAGATTACAATCATCTTGACTTGAAAGACTTTACTATCGATGCTAGCGCCTTTGAGTTAAAAGAAGAGGATATTTTTTTTCATCTGAACGACTTGCGTTTTAAAGAAAAAAGTGGGTTCATTTCACGACAGTTTCAAGCAAAAGTACAATTAGGTCCTAAAGGAATTTTAGTGGATGAACTGAATGTGAAAACGGCTAATTCACGTGTGTTTTGTAACAAAGTTCATTTAACGTATAAAAGTTGGGGAGCGTTTAGTCACATTGAAGACAGCGTAAATTTCGATATTGAGTTGCTTCCTTCCGCGGTTTCCATGAAAGACGTTTCGTTTTTCGCTTCAGCTTTGGAAGGCATGGATGATGTGGTGAATTTAAGTGCTTCGGTTTCCAATCCGTTAAAGGATATGCAAATCAAGAATTTGAATGTGAGAATTGGAAACAAAACGTTTATCAAAGGAAATGTTGATTTGCCCGATTTCAGAAAAGGAAATGCAGATAATTATAAAGTCTTCCTTTCAAAAGGCTATGTTTCCTTGAAAGATGTTGAAAAACTTCATTTACCGAAAGGAAATGCGGCATTGAAATTTGAAGGTCCAGTTGCTAAAATGGCATTTTGTGACATTAAAAATTTGCGCTTTTCAGGAAATCAGGAGACCATGCGCGTTATGGCAGATAGTTTGGAAACAGCCATTGGAACCGTTTCATTGCGCCAATTTATTCAACTGAAAAACGAACCAAAGGCTTTTTCCTTTGCACCGATGTCTTTAGATTCAACGGCCGTCACCTTACACAATGTAAATTTAGGGCAACTCATTGACAATAAAGATTTAGGCATCGTTAGTGGAAAAGCAAATTTGACAGGTAAATTCAGCTCAAATGGTGATATGGCGTTGGAACATTTGCGTGCTTCATTGAGTCGATTTGATTACAATGGATATTCGTACAGCAACATCGAATTGAAAGAAGGAGCTTTAATCAACGAAGAATTAGACGCTGTTTTAGCGATCAAAGATCCGAATTTAGAGTTGAATTATGATGGGAAAATAAATTTCGGTAATGAACAGCATTATAGCGTCGATCTTGAACTTGCGTTTGCGAATTTGGGTAAATTGAATTTCACCAACGAACAAGATGTTAGGCTTTCTACTTCGATTGTTACGGATTTACATGGCACATCGATGGATGATATTTCGGGTACAATTCAAGCTAACTTTTTGCAATATCAAGAAAAAGGCGATGAATTAAATATTCCTGTTTTAAAATTAGATGTTTCGCACTCAAAAGAATGGGATCGAATTGATTTAAAAAGTTCTATCCTCAATGCATCTGTGCAAGGAAGAGTCAATTATGCGACCGTTGTAGATGATTTCTTGGAAGATTTAGCGAAAGTAATGCCATCATTAATTGTTGCGAAGAAAAGTCAGATCTCGGAACGAAAAAACAGTGATGTAAGTTTTGAAATCACCACAGGCGAATTGGATGAATTCCTGACGATTTTTGTCCCGGGTCTTGAAATTGAAAAAAACACCAAACTAACAGGTTCTTATCAGTCGTTGAAAAATTACATGAAAGTGGACTTGGTTTCGGATTTTGTGAAATACCAAGATTTCAAATTAGATCAATTAAATTTCACACAACGTATTGATAAAGAAGGTGTTTTTGCGGAATACAACGTAAATGATTTTACCTACGGAGACTCTTTGCGCTTCGATAAAATTAAGTTTGAAACGGATGGAAAGCGCGGTCAATTAAATTCTCGTTTATCTTGGAATCCCAATACGCCCAATTTCTCTGAAATTGAATGGAATACAATAATTGCGGGCGTTGACCATTTAAATTTCACCTTAAAACCGTCTTTCTTTTCCTTGAACGGAATGCGTTGGGAAATAGCGAACGAATCCGACATCATGTTGACCGAAAAGGATTTACATGTCACTAATTTTAAACTGAAACGCGATTTTCAATCCATTCGAATTTTTGGTTGTGTTTCTGAAAATGACTACGACATGCTAACCGTAAAAGCCAGTCAGTTTAATTTGGGTGAATTAAGCCAGTTGCTTGGTTTAGACATGAAAATCGAAGGTTTGCTTTCCAGTGTCGTAAACTTGAAAACCTTGTACACAAATATGGATTTCCAAGGCGAAGTGCACATCGACGATTTAAAATTGAATAGTCAGGAGATCGGCGAAGTGAATGCACAAACCGATTGGAATGCTAAACGTGAAAGTATTGCTTTGGATGGCGATTTGCTTTTCCATGGACAGCGTTCATTTGATTTTAAAGGTTTGTATGGCATCAATACCGAAAAATTGGATGTGCGTTTAAAGTTTGATGGAACGGATATTCGATTTGCAAATGCCTTTATGGACCCTGAAGTCGTAAAAGACATTGAAGGGAAATTAAAAGGTGAAATTCACGTCACAGGACTTGCAACCGAACCAAAACTAAATGGCAAATTGGTGCTTTCAGATGGTGGTGCTAAAGTGGAAATGTTAGGTGTTAAATACCACATGAATGGACCGATTGTCATTGAAGAAGATGCCTTTTATTTGAATGCCAATCCAATCACGGACGAAGAAGGAAATACAGGAGCACTAATTGGTTCCATCATTCACCATAATTTCGATAAATGGAATCTTGACTTACAGTTTGATTTTGAGGATGATTACGGCAAGAAACCTTTAAGAAACGGAAAAAGAGTGCCTTTGGAAAAATTCATGGTGTTGAATACAAGTTACAAAGAAGGAGATATGTACTTCGGTAAAGCTTATGCTCGTGGAACGGCTAATATTTCAGGTACATTGACAAACTTGGATATAACTGTTGCGGCTCAAACGAAAAAAGGGACAATGATTAATTTCCCAATGTACGGTGTTTCTGAAATTGAGGAAAATGCCGATTTCGTTGAATTTGTGCAGAAAGGAATTCAGAAAAAAATCGTAGAAGAGAAAATTGACTTTACAGGACTTAACTTGGATTTAACCTTTGACGTAAATCCGGATGCACAAATGAAAATTATTTTCAATGAGTTAATTCACGATGAAATTTCAGCTTCCGGTAAAGGAAAAATCAACATGCGCTTGGATCAATTCAATCAAATTTCCATGAATGGTGATTATGTCATTGGTCAAAACAGTGCGGGTCAAAGTAGCGTTTACAATTTCGCAATGGGTCCAATTAAACAACCTTTTATCATTGAAGACGGTTCCAAAATTTCGTGGACAGGTGATTTGTTGAATGCGCAAATTGATATCAAAACGAAAGTGGCCATGAATAACGTTTCCATTTTAGAATTGAGTCCTGAACAATCAGACAAAACGCTTTCAAGCCAAAATATTGATTGTTATTTGAATTTAACGGAAACCCTTTTGAATCCGAAAATTGCATTTGATATCAAAGCTCCGAAAGCTCCTGAAACTGGTAAATCCTTGATTAATCGCGTGACGAGTGACCCCGATGAATTGAACAAGCAATTTTTCTCCTTGTTGTTGATTCGTAAATTCCAACCATTAAAAGGTTCAGTTACTGCAGGTGGTTCTGCGGCTTTGGACTTAGTGGAATCGCAAATCAATGCAGCCTTGAGTGGGATGTCTGAAAAATACAAGTTCAATGTCAACATGAAATCCGATGACATTAACAAAGAATCAGAGTATGGACTTGGATTGAAAACAGGTTTCCTCGATGATCGTTTGATTGTGTCAGGAAGTTTTGGGGTTGAAAATAAATCAGCTACAGATGCTACAAGCGGAACAGGTTCCAAATCAAGTAATTCATTCGTTGGTGATGTGAATGTTGAATATTTGGTAAATGAAAAAGGGACATTCCGCGTGAATGCTTTCAACAAATCCAATAACAACTCCGTGAAGGAAAATCAAGGTCCATTTACGCAAGGCGCAGGTATTTCTTACCACGAGGATTTTAATAAATTTGAAGATTTTGAGCTATTGCAATTTTTCTTGGATATTTTCAGAAAGAAAGAAAATCGCAAGACTAAACGCACACAAAAGCAATTGACAGATGTTCCAAATTTGCCGAAAACAGAGGTTAAAAAAATACCTGTCAAAAAAGAAAAAGGTAAATTTGACAAAGAATAAGTTCCTTGTTCCATTAAAAGATAAAAGCAATACATGAAAAAAGTACTTGTTGCCAATCGTGGCGAAATAGCTAGAAGAGTGATGCGAACCCTTCGTAAAATGGGAATCAGCAGCGTGGCGGTTTATTCAGATGCAGATAAAAATGCACCGCACGTGTTAGAAGCAGATGAAGCGGTTTATTTGGGAGCAAGTCCTTCAGCGGAAAGCTATTTGAAACAAGATTTAATTCTTGAATATTGTAAGGAATTAGGCGTGGATGGAATTCATCCAGGTTATGGATTTTTGTCTGAAAATGCAGGTTTTGCTAAAAAAGTAAAAGCCGCAGGAATGAAATTGATTGGCCCTTCGCCTGAGTCAATGGAAGTAATGGGAGATAAGTTGAGCGCAAAACAAGCGGTTAAGGAATTTAATGTTCCGCTAGTTCCAGGTGTTGATGAGGCCATTTCAGATGTTAAAGAGGCGATGAAAATTGCCGAAGAAGTAGGCTATCCAATACTTATCAAAGCTTCTGCTGGTGGTGGAGGAAAAGGAATGCGTTTGGTTAATAGTTCAGCTGAGTTTGAGGAACAAATGACCATGGCGCAAAATGAAGCACGTTCCTCGTTTGGAGACGACGCTGTTTTCATTGAGAAATTTGTAAACAAACCTCGCCATATTGAAATACAAGTATTTGCAGATCAACTTGGAAATGTGGTTTATTTATTTGAGCGTGAATGTTCTATTCAACGCCGTCATCAGAAAGTGGTGGAAGAAGCACCAAGTGCAGTTTTGACGCCTGCTTTGCGTCAACAAATGGGAGAAGCGGCAGTTGCGGTTTGTAAAGCTTGTAATTACGAAGGAGCTGGAACGGTTGAATTTTTGTTGGATGCCGATTTGAATTTCTATTTCTTGGAAATGAATACGCGTTTGCAAGTGGAACATCCTGTAACCGAAGAAATTACAGGTTTGGACTTAGTGGAATGGCAAGTGCGCGTGGCGCGAGGAGAACGTTTACCAAAATTGCAAGAAGATTTAGCGATTAATGGACATGCCGTTGAAATTCGTGTGTACGCAGAAGATACCTTAAACGGGTTTACACCGGATATTGGAAATTTACAACGTTACCGTATTCCTTCAGGTGCAAATGTTCGTGTAGATGACGCCTTTTTGGAAGGAATGGATATTCCCATTTATTACGACCCGATGATTGCCAAATTGGTGGTTTGGGGAAAAACGCGTGAAGAAGCCATGGATCGTGCTATTGAAGCTATTGATAATTATCAGATTTCAGGCGTAAAAACAACCTTGGATTTCGGGAAATACGTATTGAAACACCCTGCTTTCCGTAGCGGAGATTTTGACACCAATTTCATCAAACATTATTTCCAAGACCCACGTGTGGTGAACGAAGCGATGCTTGAAGAAGAAGATGCTTTGGTACATGCAATTGATGATATTTGGAGCAGTATTTCAAAAGTGAAAGAACGAGAATTTGCTTCACGCGAAATAACTTCTTCTTGGAAAAATAGGATGGAGTAAACGCAAATTTGATTAATGAAAAAATTTCTTTTACTACTTACAACTACATTTTTTTTCCTAGGATGTGACGACTATAAAGAGAAAAGCTCTTTAATTAAAGGCATTTCTAACATAGATGAAAATTCTAAAGACATAATTGTTGTAAAAGTAAAATTGGTCAATAATCTCGATTTTGTAAAGAACTTAATTTATTGTGGGTCTGTAGCAGTAGAAAGTATTTTAAAGTATCAAATTATTGAAATAAAACAAGGTATTCCTTCAGGTAATTCTATTAGAATACGTCATTTATGTCCTAGAGAAAGTTATGAAAATGGGATTTTGAGAGAAGGTAAAATTTCCGTTTTCAAATTAAAAAGGCAATTTGGATACAGAAACCAATTCCAACAAAATGAAATACAAGAATTAAATGTTAGAAATTCTGATTTTTCTTCTTTTATCAAGTATATCAAGTTTAGTGTTAAAAATTACATTCTAATTGATAAGGGTTATTATACTATCATTGGATAATAGGTTGAAAAAAACAGAAATTTTATGTTTGTTATTATTCAGCATCTTTGGATTTACCTCCATAGCTCAAACGAACGTTTTTCCAACTTTAAAGGGAGAATTGAGTAACAAGGAAAACGCAGTATATACGGCAACTTTTGATTTTTTATGGGGTAAAATCAGGAAAATAACCGGAGCTCAAAATTTCACAGATTCCACTTTGATGGAAGTCGATAAAAATGTTGCAGATTTTGAGTTGTTAAAAGATTCGTCATTTTCATCTGAAATTCAAGTTTATAATGATAGAATAAGTGCGAAAGCCACATTAAAAAAGCAACTACATTTCGAAGAAAACTTTGATGCCGACATTGCAACTGCAAAATTCAATAATGGTGCTTATGTTTCCTATTTTGGTTTCAAATCTAGTGACCCCAATCAAAAAAGAAATGTGATTTTGGTGGATTATGTTTCGCCCAATAATTACATTCTGCAAATTCCGTCTAAGGATAGTTTAGATGAGGTCTATTTGGCGCAAATTGAGTCAGGACCAACTTTAGAATCGACATGTTTTTCAGTAAATAAAAGAATTGAAACAGCTGAAAGACAATCCATTTGTGGAAATGATTTAATTAGAATTCCCTATTTGAAACTGGATACTACAGTTGTATTCCCTAATCTGTCAAACAGAAATATCACAAATGTTATTCGCTTGGATTCGGTTTCACAGACAACTTTTTTCGACCTAAACGAAAAGGGAATTACTTTTAATTCAACAACTTCTGCTGTTCTTTCATTTGCTGATTTTGAAGTTCAAGGTCATTATAGTTTGATTTCAAATAAACCATTTTTGCTTTTCATCAAAAAGAAAAACACTAATAAACCATACTTTGTTATTTGGGTTTCAAATGCAGATTTAATGAAAACCTACGAACTTCAATACCGTACAGTAATTGAAGATGAAAAAAAGTATAATACTAAGATAGAAAATTCA
>CAZHPL010000051.1:0-1218 GCA_964534495.1 uncultured Lishizhenia sp. | reverse complement strand
AAGTATGTTGGCACTTGGAATTTACTTTCCTTAAAAAATGAAGATACCGTGAATGGTGTTGAAAATTACAATGTTACTCGTGTGTTGAAGTCGGATGGGACGTACGAGAAAACAAAGCGAAATCAAACCGTTGAAATAGGATCTTGGCGTTTGAATCCTGAACAAAACAGTCTTTCTTTCAAGCCCTTAAAGTCTAAAGAAATAAAATCGGAAAATATTATTTTGATTGAAGAAAATCTTTTGAAAACGCAATCAGAACAAGTCATTTTTTCTTGGCAGAAACAATAGGAGTTGACGTTTAATAATAATTGCACTTCACTCAGCCGTATTTACTTGAAAAAATTCAAAAGAATAAAAGCGTAATCCATGAAAAACGCTTACTTTTACACAGCAAAATTTCAACTATGAATTTACACGAATATCAAGGTAAAGCGATTTTAAAGAGCTACGGCGTTGCAATCCAGGAAGGAATTGTAGTTGACCGTGTGGAGGATGCTGTAGAAGCAGCTAAAAAATTGACAGAACAAACTGGTACAGGCTGGTATGTTGTGAAAGCGCAAATTCACGCAGGTGGTCGTGGAAAAGGTATAGTTGAAGAAACAGGATCTAACGGTGTTGTTTTGGCTAAAGGTATCGACCAAGTTGAAGAAAAAGTAAAAGGAATTCTTGGTGGTCATTTGACTACGCTTCAAACTAACGGAAAAGGTAAATTGGTAAGCAAAGTGTTAATCGCACAAGACGTTTACTATCCTGGACCTTCTGAAGTGAAAGAATTTTACATGTCTGTTCTTTTGGATCGTGAAAAAGGAAGAAACGTTATCGTTTATTCAACGGAAGGTGGAATGGATATTGAACACGTTGCTGAACACACACCAGAGCGTATTTTTAAAGAAATCGTTGACCCACGTGTAGGTTTACAAGGATTCCAAGCGCGTAAAATTGCTTTCAACCTAGGTTTGTCAGGTGAGGCGTTCAAAGGAATGACAAAATTCGTTGCTTCTTTATACAAAGCTTACGAAGGAATTGACGCTTCTATGTTTGAAATCAACCCATTGTTTAAAACATCTGACGATAAAATCATTGCTGTTGACGCGAAAGTAACCTTGGATGGAAACGGATTGTTTCGCCACCCAGATTACGCAGCTTTACGTGATAAATCAGAAGAAGATCCAACAGAAGTTGAAGCAGATGAAGCAGGTTTGAACTTCGTGAAATTAG